>NZ_PIZH01000126.1 GCF_002835825.1 Methanoregula sp.
CGGCCAGGCCTTCACACATGACGGGGGTCTCGTCGTTCCAGAGACCGTTCCCGTGGCCGAGGAACTTGCACCGGTGGTTACCGGAGCCCATGAAATTCTTCAGGAATTCGTGTTCAAGATCGGCAATGATATTCCGGTAGATCTCTGACGGGATGGCACCGGGTTTGAGCTGGGCGGCCAGCCTGTCCTGGATCTCGACGCATCGCTCGTGCTCGCGGATTGCATAATCGGGGATCTGTTTCCCGAACATGTACGAGAGCGTCTTGTCGGTCTGGTACCCGTTGACACCGCACCCGATATCGATGACCACCAGGTCGCCTTTTTTAAGCTTCTTCTCCCGGCAGCCCATCTGGGGGACCGAGGGGTGGAGGCCGGAGACGCCCCCGGGGGTGTCCACGCAGATGGGGCGGATGGAACTCGTGCCAAACCCGATCTGGCCGAGCAGCATCTCGTTGAACATCCCGAAGCGGATGATCCCCTGGTGTCCCTCCCTCACCATGACGGAGTAGAGGTCGCAGGCAAAGGTGACCTCGTCAATTACTTCCGTGAGCATGCCGGGGACGAGATCCTCAAGCACGTGGCGGTGGATCTTCCCGGCACGCTCCATCAGGGCGATTTCGTACGGGCTTTTTATGGAACGGACCGCCGAGATCTCTGCATCCACGGACCGGACATCGGTGAACGGCAGGTGTTTCTGCATCCGCTGGAGCTGGGCAACCGGTACCTGTTCGGTCTCGAGATACGCTTCTTTCGGGAGCGCTCCCATTGCCGCTGCAATATCGCGGTAGCTCCGCATCTTCCGGAGATCGGGGAAGAGCGATTCCTCATCAGCCCGCTCGAAACTCTGCCGGACCCAGAAGACCGCATCGCCACCCTGCGGGATCAGGAGAAGCCCGTCCTGCATCGTGCCCGTGAAATAGTAGAGCGGGACTTTACCGGTAATAGCGGCTATCTTCCAGCCGGGCTTTCTCGTATCCATCCGGGCCCGGAACCGGTCCATACGGGAATCGAGTTCGGTAAGCGGAACTTTCATGCGATACCTGAGTGGGGCAGAAAGAACGATAAAATTGATGAAACGGGGGCGGTAGTGCACCACTCTCCCTGATCATGCCGCAACGGTACCTTCCGCCTGTTCTTTAAGTGCCTTGTTCATCTCTGCAAACCCGCGGGCGGTCCCGCCTTTGAGCATTGTTTCAAAGAGCGGGAGGAGGATGCCCGAGAAGATCTCGCGCTGGATGAAGAGGGAGGACTGGTTGTCAAGCGGCCGGATCTCGAAAACATGCTCCCCGTCAAACAGGCCGGTGATGAGAAGATGCCCTTTCCACCGGAGCTCCTGGGGCGGATCCACCTTCACAAGGACCGGCCGTATGGTCATTCCCGCTGAGCCAGGGGGCCGGAGCTCCGCGGTGATATTTCCCCCGGGAACGAGATCGCCCCTGATACTCCGGATAAACGGGTTCCATTCAGGGTAGCGGGAGAAATCCGCGAGGATTTCCCAGATCCGTTCAGGAGTGGAACGGATCGCAATCTCGCTGTACAATTCTCCACCGCTCCCTTTTCTCCGATATTCCGGCGGGAGCGCGATCTCCGGTACCATATCACGGTGATACTCTGAAATGAAACGTAATAAAACACGATGAAAAAAGCCGGATGAAAACGAACAGGAGAGAAGAAAGAGGGGGCAGGGTTTATTTCCTGTCTTTCTTTGCCTTCTCCCACGCTTCCAGCACTTCCGGCCCCTCGACAAATTCGAGTTTATGCTTTCTGGCATAGAGCTTTGCGTCCTCTTTTGAGAGGGCATAGCCGGACTCGTCATCCAGCATCTCGCAGATAGTGATTGACGGAGTTATCCCTGCCATCTCTGCCATGGCAACCGAGAGTTCGGTCTGGCCCCGGCGCACATCAAGCAAACCGTCCGCTGCCCGGAGAAGAGCCATGTGACCCGGGGTCCGGAATGTCTCGTGGAAGTTCACGTTCCCGCCGTTCATCGCCCGCTTCACCTGCTCAGCGATGGCATTGACGGTCAGGGTACGGTCGCGGTCGGTGATACCGGTGAAGGTGTTGCGGTGGTTGACCCAGAGCGAGAACGAGGAGTGGTTCTTCCGGTCGTACGGAATATCGCCCTCACGCTCGGCAACAGCGATGGCCCGCAGGGCGTCGCTTGCGAACGGGAGGCCGAGTTTCTGCGCAGCGACCGGGTGGACGGCCGTGCAGATGAGGCCTCCCCCATCTTTCCGCATCCGGACGATATCCTTTGGTGTTACGGCATCGGACCGGATCGCAAAGTCCGTTTCGCCCTCGCGGTCATCGAAGTCGTAGAGCAGGATGAACTTCCCGTCACGGAGTGCCGCAAGGGCCTTGTCAATCACGGCCCCACCTCGACGTTGATGCTGTCGTTGTCCTCGACACCCAGCTTGCGCCGGAGGGCGATGGGGGCAATGACCTCGATGAGGTCGTCCGGGTAATGTGTCCTGCCGGGCACCACAATACCGCACCGGATCGTGCCGATCCGGCACGGGATGCACCGTGCATCGCCAAAAGTACGCCCGTCCGTGGAGAAACCCTTGATCCGGGTCCAGTCGAGCGCGTCGATCTTCTTCCGGACCGTGACGCTCGAAGGCGCGAGCTTGATGTTGAGCGTGCCGGGATAGGGTTCGAACCCGAGGGCCGTGGCAAACTGCTCCTTGTACGGCTTGAGGCTCATGTAGTACTTGCCCTCGCCGATCCCGCTGACAACGGCGCCGGAGAGCTGGTAGGACTTGCCGCCTTCCGCGAAGATCCGACAGTATTCCTGGTACTCCCGCCGGAGCACTTCCTCGCCAGACTTTGTCACGGTGACGTGCTGGCCGTCGGCCGAAAGCGCCCGGGTGATGAGCCCGGCCGTCTCAAGCCCCTTCAGCCGCCGGGACGCTGTCTGCTGGCTGATCCCGAGCATCTCGCCGATGCTCTGCGTTGATACAAAGATGGGCCCGTGGCACCCGCCCCGTACCGCGAGCGCCTTGAGACACTGGAGATCCTCCGCTGCTATCATGCTTATCAGAATTGAGATGCTTATTATTTATGAGTTGCTCTTGGCGTTGCTCTCCGTCGGGATTCGTTTCTTGTCGAACTTTTGTTCGTTAGTTATTTAACACCCGGGCTCCATGGTTATGAGCATGAAATCCGGTTTGCGGAACCAGCTTGCCGAGAAGATGGCAGGCGAAATTACGCTGTCGGACTCACCGGGACACGCGCTCAAGAAGTGGCGCATGAACTTCGAGATCGCTCCGGGCGTCCTTTCAGAGCGCCTGGGCGTCTCTCCGTCTGTCATCAGCGATTACGAGAGTGGCAGAAGGAAAAGCCCCGGAACAGCCGTTGTCGGCAAAATCGTCGACACCATCCTTGCCATTGACGAGGAAGACGGCGGAAAACACATCCAGAAATATTCAACCATGCTCTTTTCGAACGTCGAGGATGACGTGATCTACGACCTCCACGAGTACGAGAACCCCGTTGCCCTGCAAGACTTTGCAGACACAATCGGATGCTCGCTGCTCTGCGGGTCGGCCGACCAGGCCATCTTCGGCTACACGGTGGTCAACAGCCTGAACGCGATCATGCAGCTCTCGTCCAACGAGTTCAACCGCATCTACGGCTGGAGCACCGAGCGGGCACTGGTCTTCACCAATGTCTCGACCGGCAAATCGCCGATGGTCGCGATCCGGGTCACGCCGTTCAAGCCGCGGTGCGTGGTGCTGCAGGGGATCGATGCCCCTGACGTTCACCCCATCGTGGAAAAGATGGCGGAGAAGGACAGAATCACCGTATTCTGCACGAGCATGGACATTGACAAAATCGTGAGTACCCTGAGGGAACAGAAATGGTAGGCATCATCACGTACGGTGTATACATACCGAGATACCGTATCAAGGTCGAGGAGATTGCCCGGGTCTGGGGTGCAAACGCATCTGATATTTCAGGCGGCCTGGGCGTTTTCGAGAAATCGGTACCGGACATGGATGAGGACGCGGCAACGATCGCCGTTGAAGCAGCACGGAATGCCCTGCGCCGCAGGGATGTGAACCCGGAGGAGATCGGCGCCGTATATGTAGGCAGTGAATCCCACCCCTACGCGGTGAAACCGACCGCGTGCACGGTGGGCGAGGCAATCGGCGCAACGCCGACCATGACCGCAGCAGACCTCGAATTTGCCTGTAAAGCGGGAACCGCCGGGATGCAGGCCTGCATGGGCATGGTGAAGAGCGGGATGATCAAGTACGGTCTTGCGATCGGCTCCGATGTCTCGCAGGGTGCGCCGGGCGATGCGCTCGAATACACCGCAGCCGCGGGAGGGGCGGCATACATCATCGGGAACGATGACCCCATTGCAACCCTGAACCACACCTGCTCGTTCACCACGGACACACCCGACTTCTGGCGCCGTGAGGGGCAGGACTATCCGCGCCACGGCGGCCGGTTTACTGGCGACCCCGGTTACTTCAAGCACGTGAAGGGCGCAAGCCGGCTCATGCTCGAACAGATGAAGACCACGCCAAAGGATTACACCTACGCGGTCTTCCACCAGCCCAACGCCAAGTTCCCGCAGAAGGTCGCAAAAGACCTCGGGTTTACTGGAGAACAGATCAAGCCGGGCCTTGCGGTCCCGCGCCTCGGTAACACCTACTCGGGAGCATCCCCCATCGGGCTTGCCGCAACGCTGGACATTGCAAAGCCGGGCGACCATATCTTCGTCTGCTCGTTCGGCTCCGGTGCCGGCAGCGATGCATTCGACATCACGGTCACCGAGGCAATCAAGGACAAGATCAACCGCGCCGCAGCGCCCTCTGTCGAGAAGCTGTTGCAGAATCCGATCTACCTGGACTATGCACGGTATGCGAAACACAAGGGGAAACTGGTGATGCAGGCATGAGAGACGTTGCAGTAATCGGTATCGGGTGCACGAAGTTCGGCGAGCACTGGGACCGGTCATTCAGGGACCTCTTTGTCGAGGCAGGCTCGCTTGCATTCGAAGATGCGAAGATGTCAGGCGAGAAGATTGATGCCATGTATGTCGGGAACATGAGCGCCGGCCGGTTCGTGGAGCAGGAGCACATCGGCGCCCTGATCGCGGACTACGCGGGCATGGCTTCCCGCCACATCCCCTCGACCCGTGTCGAGGCCGCCTGTGCATCAGGAGGCCTTGCCTTCCGGCAGGCCGTGATCGCAGTGGCAAGCGGTATGGAGGACATCGTCGTTGCAGCCGGCGTCGAGAAGATGACCGACGTTGAACCCGGCGCGAGCACCGACGCCCTGACCGGCGCAGCGGACCGCGAGTGGGAAGGGTTTGTCGGCGCAACCTTCCCCGGCCTGTACGCGATGATCGCAACCGACTACATGCACAAGTACGGCATGACCCGCGAGCAGCTGGCGCACGTTGCAGTGAAAAACCACTACAATGGTGCACGAAACCCGATCGCCCAGTTCCGCTCGGAGATCACGCTCGACACGGTGCTGAAGTCAACCATGGTGGCCGAGCCCCTCCGGCTCTTCGACTGCTCGCCCATCACTGACTGCGCGGCAGCGGTCATCGTTGCCCCGCTCGAACGGGCAAAGGCATTCACGGACGCACCCATCCAAGTGCTCGCTACCGCCGTAGCAAG
>NZ_PIZH01000127.1 GCF_002835825.1 Methanoregula sp.
GATGCAAGTTCCTTGTCTGCCTTGAACAACGCCCCGCGTTCGCGTACTGCTGCGGCCACGAACAGCGCGTCGTAGGGGGAAATAGTGAACTCACAGGCAAGGACGAGGGCCGGATCAATCAATTCGGCCGAGGGGATCGGATCGCAGAGCTCAGTGATAGAGTAGAGGGCATCGTGAAGCATCTCCTTCACATCATCGGGACTATCCGCCCCCGATGCTATCCGTTTCGTGGCAACCTGTGCTGCGTCTGCCATAGCACGGTCCACCGTGACATACGATCCCATGCCAAGCTTCCTGATCGTCCTTGTTGTCACGTCTTCCGGGAAAAAGACCATGGCAATAACGCTCGAATCGGGAACGCTCCTACCGATCATCGCGGGCCTCCCGGATGATGACGGCCGCGGGTATCCCCGGGGTCTTTGCCTCCTGTCTCTTCTGCGCAGCACCCAGCAGCGGTTGCCTGCGTTTCAACCTGACCGCATCCTCGATGAGGGAGCGGATCTCTTCCTGGCATTCCTTTCCCGGCAGATCGTCGATCATCTTCCGTACCCGTGAATCGATCCGGATACGGTAAACGGAAGGTGCCATGAACAGAATGCATGCAATAGGTGTAGAGGGAAAAACTGCCCGTTTTTGCAAAACCAGAAACGTAGAATCCTTGCTCCGTTGCTCCGGAAACCTGCTCAAAATCCCCGGATTTTGAAATTTTTAAGTTATTCAGACAAGCATACCCATTCTTCCCTCCAACAGGGTATTGCCACACGCCCGGGCACCCGGGGCCGGGTGGAACGCGATACGCTCCTCTTCAGGATTCACTGCGGATAGCGTATGCTCTCGCGTTCCCCCTGCCCGGCCCGGCATGTGGCAGGAATTGAAAAAATGCAGACAGAGAACAGCAAGAACGAGATGAACCGGATACATGAAGACCGCGGGAATGAAGACTCGCGGATCGCCGGTCTGGGACGCGGTGCCGGATACAACGATGGTGCCGTAAGCATGTCCCCGGTATCGCAGGAAGAACAGAACATGGATCAAACGGAAAAACCGGAGGAAGTCCAGAAAATTACCCGGGAACTGATGAGAAAACCATCCGAAGAACAGGCAACGCCCATGGATCAAACGGAAAAACCGGAGGAAGTCCAGAAAATTACCCGGGAACTGATGAGAAAACCATCCGAAGAACAGGCAACGCCCATGGATCAAACGGAAAAACCGGAGGAAGTCCAGAAAATTACCCGGGAACTGATGAGAAAACCATCCGAAGAACAGGCAACGCCCATGGATCAAACGGAAAAACCGGAGGAAGTCCAGAAAATTACCCGGGAACTGATGAGAAATCCGCACGAAGAACAGGCAACGCCCATGGATCGGTCTGGAAAATCGCGGAGCAAGCAGAACATAACCATGGAACATTCAGCACAACCGCGGGAGGAACAAACAACCCCCATAGACCGGACGGGAAAACCACCGGAAGCGACCGGACATGATACCCCTCCGGATCAAAACAAGAGGCCGGTCGTGGCAATCCGGGAAGCAAAACGGCGGGCCGTTATTTGGGGATTTACCGTTGCTGATGTTGTATCAGATGACGTTCTCCCGTACGATTTCATCGCCATGAAGGACGGGATCACGAGTTTCGTTCGTATCCGTCGTATCCGTGACTCCTGGTTTGACAGTAAGATAGTCCAGGAACGCTGCAGGAACGAGATCGCAGGGTTCCGGGCAATGAAGCAGCAGCCGGAGCTCATCTTCGAGCTCTGGATACGGGGATATGCCAGGGCGTTCCACCGGTATCGTATCCGGCCGGATGCAATCGAAAAGATCGGCATTGTCCTGGAGCCGGAAACACGAGCGGGAATTAAGGCCCTTGATGAAGAACGGCGTGCCGGTACCATCATTTCAAAAAATGACGACCGGGGGCGGGTAGTACGTGAGACCGTTATGGCGATTTCGGATCCCGGCAGCCCATAAGTGAATGAGCCCTTCTTTCAGGTATTCCGGATAACGGGGCCGGAACATTTTTTTTTGCTCTGTTGAAACGGACATGGACAGGCATTCATACCAAAAAGAGGAGTGCAACCTGCACAATGAATGCGTATGAGCGTTCTTCGCATCAGGATTCCCCGGAAGGCATCGAACCCCAACCGGATAAGACAGGTGAAGAACGCTCATGCGTTCTTCGACTTTGGATACCTTGTTGTGAAAAAACCTGCAACTATACCGTCTCGACGACATTCCGGTATTCTCTACCAACGTTCATAATTTCCCGGTGAATGTAAGGAGTGAATTTGTACGTGTGAAATTATGTATTTACATTTCGCAATAATTTAAATAAATACAAAACATACGTAGAGTTGATGGGCACGATTACAATCAGTATCGATGATGACACTGAACGGCGGTTCAGGGAAGTTGCAAAGAAAAAACTTGGGCAGCGAAAAGGCTACCTTGGGAAAGCAACAACGGAAGCCCTGGAAACCTGGCTCCGGAAACAAGCACAGGAAGAGATTGCAAACGATGCATTGGCACTCCTCGCTACCGGATATGATCTTGGAAAGAAAATGTACCAGGAAAGAAAGGATCTCTATGACCGCACGACCGGCATTGATTGATACCAATATTCTCTGTTATGCCCTTGATACCAGCGATCCGGTGAAGCGGGCTGTTGCCGCAGACCTGCTCTCACAGTGCTGGCGTTCTGAGATCGATCTTTCTGTTTCCGTGCAAAACCTTGCAGAATTTTCTGTAGTCATGACGGAAAAAGTAAAAAACCCGGTTCCTGATGAGACGGTTATCCGGTTTATCCGCAATATTGCGTCATTTGATGGCTGGACAATCATCAGCTATGATGCTGAAACAATTCTGGATGCACTGAATATCCAAAAAAACTATTCGCTGCATTTCTGGGATGCCCTGCTTGCTGCGACTATGCGGCAACACTCTATAGAATCAATCTTCACGGAAGACTCGCATTTCAATAAAGTGTCATGGATTAAAACGATTAATCCGTTTCAGCCGGATAAGAGCAGCAGGAATGAATAAATCCCTGAATACCTGGAATGCAATGTAACCAGTACTAAAAACCGGGGAAAATTCACGCCTTTCCCGCACATTCCCTGTCAGCCGGTATATCCCGGGTAATAACCGCTCCGGCTTCCACATGTACACCGGGCCCGATAGACACACCCGGGGCAATCACTGCCTTCTCGCCAATCACGCAGCCTTCGCCAATAATGATCCCCCGGGCCGGTTTGTGTTGCACGCGGGAGAAGACCGGTTCGCCAACAAGCCGGACACCCGGCCCGATCTGTACGTTGTTCTGAATCTGCGTGAACTGCGGGATCCAGACATCCTCGCGGATGGTCACGTTATTCCCCACAACCACATCCATATCAATACAAGCACCGTCGCCTAAGGTGACGTTATCCCCAACAGCCGTCTCGCTGCGGATCAGGACATCATCACCGCACCGGAACCGGTCGCCGATGAAGACATTGCCAAAGATGATGCAGTGCCGGCCAATCGAGGGATCCTCACCCAGGCGTACTCCGGGAAAGATCTCTGACTTCAGCGCAGCGGGCGACGGAAAACCAATCAGGGTAGACTGCACCATGCGGAATGAGGCCTGGAACTGCTGCAGGTTGCCGGGAATCATCGAGGAACCTCCGAAGTGATTGCGAGAGATTTATTTTTTTGTGTTCTATCATAGTAATAACTATATGATAAAAATTTTCTTTTGTCATCAGGCTGAGGAATAATCCCCCTGTCGCGGCCGGTTTACCATAATTCACACTGTAACAAGGAAAACACGGAGAACCTTCCCTGCTTCCCGGCTCTTCAATAAAAACTACCAGAACCACCTTTCCCTTTTTATAGCATCCGGCACACAGATTGATCAACCGATGTACTTCTTCTTCCACCTCTTCACCGGCATCGTGCTCGGGTTCCTCTTCTCCGAGATCTTCCATGACCGGCGGGGGCTTATTCCCTGCACCCTTGGTGCCATCCTCCCGGATCTCATTGACAAGCCGCTGGGGCACATTATCCTCTCTTCCTCGATCGGGTACGGGAGGATCTTCACCCATACCCTCCTGCTCGCCCTCCTGATTGTCGCAGCCGGCATTGCATACTGGCGTTTACGAAACGACCCCTCCCTTGTTGCACTTGGAGCCGGGATCCTCTCGCACCAGGTCCTCGACCTGATGTGGCGCCAGCCGGTGAACTGGTACTATCCCTTGCTCGGATCGTTTCAGGGAAACAACATTGAGGGCTTTTTTTGGATCGAATTTCTTGCAGAAATTCACAATCCTTTCGAAGTCATCCTCGGGGGCATGGTCCTCATCATGGTCCTCGCGGTTCTCTTCCATTCCCGCATCTCCCCCATACTCAAAGAAAAACGGTCAGTCATCTCCCTTATCATGACATTCAGCGCACTGGTGTTCGGCAGCCTTGCCGGAATCCTCATCGGCTGGGGCCTTGGAGGACATACACTCAAACAGATTGGCTGGGGCAGGCCGGAGGAGCTGATCCTTGGGGGCATTGTCATTGCCGCTGCCTCGCTCCTTTTCTGGCGCTGGCAGAATATCACCGGCAGGTTATGATCATACCTGGTGTGCCGGTTGCATAGCCGGCCGTACGTGAACAACAATCAGGATTGACAGAGTACAATCACGGGAGAATAGATTCCCAATAGCTACGATTTCACCGATTATTCGAAGGCCTTCATGCCGGAAAACGAAGGGGGTGATCTATATGCCTAATGTCGACTTGACTTGTGCTTTTGTCATCCCGATTGTGATCTTTTTCCCAAACATCAGCTGGATTGCCTTCCAGTCAAGGGAGTTCGGCTCAACCGCGGTATTGGCGTTTGTGTAGAAGAGGCTGTCCGAATATTTGTAGGTCTCACCAAGGCAACCCATTTTGGTGAGGGCACTGCGCACCAGCCACTTCTTCCTGGCAGCCCCGCTCAGATCGGAATTGATATACACCTTCTCGTTCGTGGTGATGATGTAATACTTCCCGGTATCGGTGTCACGGAACTCGTCAGTCCGGGAGTTCTGGTCTATCTGGTGGAGGCCCTCTTCCGGGATAAAAAAGATTGGGATATCGCCTTGTCCCTGCAGGTTTAAGTTGGTGGAGAGTTTTATGGTTGCTGAGTACAGGTAGAAATCATCGATAAATTTCTTCAGGTGTGCAATATCGCTGTCAGAATGGGTACCTGAGACGGAGAGTGAGACAAGGGTCTTGTTTGGTTTCTCCAGCTTGTTGTTGTCAGGGCCAAACGCAATGTCAAGCAGGTGATTTCCGATATCGCTTGCACTATATACTTTCGCTGTTGGAGTGGCGGTTGGTGTAACTGTCGTTGTGGCGGGTTTTGCCGTGGTTGCAGCGGGTTTAACGGTCGTTGCAGCGGGTTATGCCGTGGTTGTTGCCGTGGTCACGTTTTTCTGGACGGGATTTGTCACATTGGAAGCATTGCCAAAGGGCTCCCAGTCGCCGGAAAGGAACATTGTCCCGGCGATGAAGAGCACGATAATCGCAAAACCGATGATGAGAGGCAGATACGGCCTCAATACCCCGAAATCCGGGGCTTTCACCGGTTCGTCGGCAAGAGGATATGC
>NZ_PIZH01000128.1 GCF_002835825.1 Methanoregula sp.
AGCCGTGACAGCAATATCAAAGGATTTCCCCCCGTGCAGGACGGGCTTTTTCAGGGGTGGGGACACTGCAGGGGTAGGCCGGTCATCCCCACCGGATCCCAGCGCCATGAGCAGGGCAGGATCAGCAAGGGTCGATGCCTCGCGGGCGAGCCGTTCCCGCTGACGGTTGACTTCTGCTGAGACCGGCTCAAGCAGCTCGGCTATCGCGTCCCAGTCAATATCCGATTCCTGGTCGTACCTGAGCGCTTCGGGGGTCCGGTTCAGGAGCGACTCAAACTCCTCAAGCTCGCACTCCTCATAGCAGGCGGAAAGTGCCGACAGGATCTCCTTTACGCCGACATCCTTGTTGAAATGGGCCACCACATGAGGGGCCACCAGCTGGACGATCTCTGCGTCAAAAACAGGTTTAGGGAACTTCTGGCCGAACCGGGTGGCAATGAACGAGAGCTCCTTCAGAACCGAACGCCAGTCCCGGTCTGTCCCCAGTCGTTTCTGTATGATCGTGGCAAGAGGGGTTGCGAGAGCATCGATAAGGGGGCGGTCCACGTCGTATAATCCCGCGGCCGCTGCGTCACGCATCTCTTCGATCACGTTCGAGAATGTTGCAAGGAGCATCAGGTAATTCGGAATAATGCCCTGTTTTTTGATGAGACGATACATTTTTTCCAGGTCATCGAGGAACAGGAGGAGGTCAGAACAGAGCCGGGAACGGACAGACACGCTGGCTTCGCTTTCACCAGACCGCCCCTGCTCCGTCTTGAGCACATCGCATTTTTCGGCAAGGAACCGGCGGGCAGGGCGAAGATCCTGCTCTTCCACAACAAGAATGCCCTTGGTATACAGTTCCAGAAATGCGTGGATAGCCTGCCGCCTGGCGGTATCATGGACCTGGTAATATTTCAGGCAATAATCATGGTATGTGGTATAATCAGATTCATTAAATTGGATCTGAATTTTTTCCATCAGATATAATCCGCAATTCTGGTATTCAACTGTTTTGGTATTTCCGCCGACCTGATTCTCTCTCGTAAACGGAGTGATCCGGAAGCGATCGTTCCATAGATAAATACCGAGAAGAAATACCCAGGTGGCGCCGGCATTGTCAACAACGGACCAGGAGTATTGGCGTGAATGCCTGAACGGAGATGGCGAGTGCCCGGAGCACAGGGACAATAATTCCGGGTGAGACAAGCGGTTTTTCTGGTACAGGTACCAGCAGAGTATCGGATTCTGCTCTCGGCACACCGGGTTTCATGGATGAAGATCGACTTTTTCCTCGAAGCAGCAACAACCATTGCCCGGGGTTATCATTGCGTGCAGAATATTCGTTCACCAGTACAGAAACGATCCTATTGAAACCCGCATATAAAAAGAAAATTACCTATATCCCAATATCCAAAAGGATGATTGCGTACTCATGAAGAAGAAAGACCTCGCCATCATTGTCATCGCTGTCTGGCTGGTTGTCATAACCCTCTTCATGCTCCTTGCCGCACGGATCGATCTTGAGATATTCTTCGTCCTCTGGCTGATCGGCCTGCTTGTCATTGTCGAACTGATGGACACGCGGTTCTCCCTGCCACCCTACATGCGGTACCTCAAGTACGTGGTGGCTGCAGGCATCCTCCTCTTCGGGTGCATTGTTGCGCTGAAAGTCATGGAGATCCTTTCCCGATGAACGCGAAAACCCGGTACGCGGTATTTTTCCTGCTCGTGGTTGCACTACTCGTGGCACTGGCCCTGACGATCCCGTCACCCCTGCTCTACACGCTTGAAGAGGACTCCTTCCCGTCCCCGTTTCATCAGAACACCGATGTTCTGAAACACCTGGCAACCAACAGCACGGACGACATCGTGCCGGAGATCCAGGAATTTGTCGACTTTACCGGCCCGCTCTCGCTCTCCATCCGGGTCCACGATGTCGAACAGGCGCGACGGGATTTTGAGAGGTTCCAGAACAGTCACGGTTCGCTGAAGAACCTTATCGTGAAGCTGGACATGAACGAGAGCGAGATCCAGGAACTGGAACGGAACACGGCCCTCCAGAAGGAAATCCTCGATACCCTCCTCAACACAACCATCTCCTTAGACGAGCTCCAGGTGATGGAGATCCAGTACCACAGCGAGAACAACCAGGACATGCTCACCACGATCCGTCTCCGGGGGGAAGAGCTGCGGAAAAAAGTCCGGGGCATGGGTGCACGGTACCAGAATGCAACGGAACGTGTGGCCGAGAGTGGCAGGAAACTCGGCATCAACATGACGAAGAACCAGGAGAGCCAAAGCACGGTCAACCAGATTATCGAACGGATTGAACATCCGGAAGCCGAGGCGCTGCTCAGGGTCGATACCTCGCTTGTTCCCGGTGACGACCGCATCTCCCTCTTCCTCCGCCCGGATACGGGAAAATACCGCGAAGTAATCGAGTACATGGGGATCTCGCTCTCCCTCCAGGGCAATGTCACGCGCCGCGAGGGGGGAAAACAGATCATCCTGTACATGGATGACGTGCCGTTCTCCACGGTGACCACGGACAGTTTCGGGTATTATAACACAAAGATTCCCCTGGAACGCGTCATTTCCGGGACACATACGGTCTATTCCCGCTCCCCCACGTCGCGCTCAGTGAACCGTACGCTGACCGTGGAACAGGTACCCTCCGCGACAACCCTCTCGGTGAGCCATACCAACAGGAGCACAATTGTCAACTGTTCCGGTGCGGTCATGGCCAATTTTCCCGTCCGCTCTGCCTCGGTCGAGATTGTCTGGGATGAGACGCACGTGCTGGTCACCAAGACCGACAGCCGGGGATGGTTCATGAAAGAGATCGAACTTCCCCCGGGAAGGCACACGATCCTTGCACGGTTCAATGGAGCGGGCTACCCGATCGACCCGTCAGCTAGTGCACCGCAGGTCATCGAGATCTCCCTTATCCCCAGAACCGGTGACGAGCTGGAACTCTGGGACATCCTTCTCGTCATCTGTGCCATTGCAATCCTTGCAGGATTTGTAAAAATTACGCTGTATTACATCCAGCGGATGACCCGGAAGATCGAGGCCCGTGCAGAAAAAACCGGGGAGGTTCCCGCAGGTACCAGCGGTTCTTTGGAAGATTCAGACAGCGATCTGCCGGCCCGGCCTGCCGACACCAGCGAACTGATGGATCCGGATAACGAGACAATCATCGCGTATTACTCCCGCCTGTTGGAGGAAAAAGGGCTGAAGGCGGCATCCTGGCGGGTGTACCAGCAGCTGGCGGCACGGGTTGCCCGCGACCAGGAGATCCGCCGCCACCGTACCCTGACAGCACGCGAGATCTCCCGCAGCTGCAAGGGTAAACCCTACTGTCGCCCGTTCGCCCGGTTCATCGCCGTGTACGAACGAATCCGGTACGGCGGCATCGTATCGGTAAAGGATCAGACCGTTTTCGAGACGGCCCTGCATACCACGGATGAACAGATGGAGGGTGGTCGCCATTAGGTATGCTTCATGGATCGCCGGGGGCGTCTTTATTGCGGCCCTTGTTCTCCTCTTCCTGCACCTCTCGGCCAATGATCTGGAGTTCTCGCGGTACAATACCGGCTGGAACGGGGCATCGGCGTTCTTCTCCGACCTCCCCCGCGACAGGACAATCGAGGTCTTCAATCCCGCTATCCTCGAAAAACAGCCGGGAAACGCGACACTCCTGGTTATTGCGCCGTACCGGATGCCAACGGAACAAGAGATAGCCGGGTACAAGGCATTCCTTGCCGCAGGGCATACGCTCTTCCTTGCCGATGACTTCGGGGCCGGCAATGAAATCCTGGCCGGGATCGGCAGCAGGATAACAATCAATCCCGTAAACATCTCAAGTCTCGACCGCCAGTATGCAGACCCCTACATGGTCATTGCGTACCGGACACAGAACGAGGGCCCCTTTGTCATGCCCCCGGATTTGACACTGAATGGTGCGGCGCTGCTCGAGGGGGGAACACCGCTTGTCCTCACATCCGTCATGAGCTGGGCTGACCGCAATGCGAACAACCGGCTCAACACCGGCGAGGAGATGGGCACCCTGCCGGTGATGGTCCAGGAATCTGTCGGACCCGGCAGACTGGTTGTCCTGTCCGATCCCAGCATCTTTGTCAACACGATGTATGTCCAGCCGGAGAACGGGAACAACCGGGCGTTGATTCACCACATCATCAACGCGGATAGTACCCTGCTCATCGACCAGATGAATTCCCGAACCGCAGATGCGAAAGGATTAAGCGGGATTCTTCATGTAGTAAGAAATACAGGAATTATAGAAATTTTCATATTCTGCCTTCTGATACTGGGAGCAGCATGGGCCTGGAGAAAGAAGGCATTTTAGGTGAAAGGATGGATCATAGCAACCTTGAGAAGAAAATTGTCGATATGTCCCGGAAAACCGGGCGGGAAGGAACCGGAAAATCCCCGGGTGCCGCACCCTTCCCTGATGATACGGGCAGCGTGCGAAAAGAACCTTCCGGCCGGATTTCCCTTCCCGAACTGAAAAAGGAGGTTGACGAGATCTCCGGCCTTGCAGCCATCATCAACGAGAGACTGAACGAATTCGTTGTCGGGAACCATGACGTCATTGACCTGATCCTTCTTGCCCTCTTAAACGAGGGGCATATCCTTGTTGAAGGGGTGCCGGGGACTGCGAAAACCACCATCGCAAAATCCATCGCCCTCCTGACCGGTTGCAGCTTCAACCGTATCCAGGGAGCCATCGATCTCCAGCCTGCGGATATGCTTGGCGTAAGGATCTACGACCAGTACAAAAAGGAGTTTGTCCTCCGGAAGGGACCGGTCTTTACCAACATTCTCCTTGCCGACGAGATCAACCGTATCAACCCGAAATCGCAGAGCGCTTTTATCGAGGCAATGAGCGAACGCCAGGTCACCCTGGACGGGATCACCATGCCAATGCAGTCGCCGTTCTGCGTCATCGCCACGCAGAACCCCCATGAATTCGAGGGGACATTCCCGCTTATTGAAGTCCAGCGCGACCGGTTCATGTTCTCCATCCGTTCCGATTACTTAAGCCCGGATGAGGAACTCAGCATCATCCGGCGCGCCAATGAGGGCATGCTCCAGTGGGAGACCTATTCCCATTCGCTCACCCCCCTCCTCACTCCGCAGGCCCTCAAACATTACATCCAGGTGATCCGGCAGGTCTCCATCGAAGAGCCGGTCCTCCGGTACATCCGCGACATTGTGGTCGCAACACGGACACACCCCGACATCGAACTCGGGGGCTCGTCCCGTGCCTCGCTTGCCCTGATCAATGGCGGCAAAGCACTTGCTGCACTGAACAACCGCACCTACGTCATTCCTGACGACATCAAACAGGTGTCCCGGGCAGCACTCACGCACCGGATCATCCTCTCGCGCGACGCGGAAGTCGAAGGGATCACCCGGGGACAGGTGCTGGACGAAATTCTCTCAAAAATCGAGGTTCTCTGAGTTTTGCAGCTGAGACGATGCACGCCGGGGATCTGTCTTGTCATGCTCCTGCTAATTTCCGGCGCACTGGCACTCGATTACCCGCCGCTCCCCCTTTCCGCGAGCGCGCTTGCCATCGCCTTGTTTGGGCAATAATCCGTTT
>NZ_PIZH01000129.1 GCF_002835825.1 Methanoregula sp.
ACATACCCGGCGGGCGCCGGGCGACACATGTGTTCGGTGGCAGGGCGGGTGCGGGGGAGGATGCGCACAATGTCCCTTAATACACGAGGGATAAACACACTTTGGTCAGATGCTTGCCTGCGGTCTGCACGTGCATAACAGTGATTCCTGGGACGGGGAGAGCAGTGTCGGGGAGATCCTCCGGCAGGCCGGAGCAGAGGGGCTCGACGCGATTGCCATCACGGACCATGACACCGTCGAAGGAGCGAAGAAAGCCCTCACGATCCCGTCTTCCGTCCTTGTTATTCCCGGTATTGAGGTGTCCACAAAACAGGGCCATCTCCTTGTACTGGGAGTCACCGAGCCGATACCAGCAGGGCTTGATGTCGTGGCAACGGTGCGGATTGCACGGGAGATGAACGCCCTTGCCATCCTCCCCCACCCCTACCATGTCTGGCGGCACGGAGTTGCCCGCAGGAAGAAAGTGGGGATGAATGTTGTCGATGCCGTAGAGGTTTTCAACAGCCGGTATATCGTGGGCTCGGCAAATAAGAAGGCAGCAAGGATTGCAAAACGCCTTGGCAAGCCGTGTGTCGGCGGGAGCGATGCCCACAACGCAAAGTTCGTCGGGTTCGGCCGGACCTATGTTGATGCGGAAAAGAATGTCCCGGCCATCCTCGATGCGATCCGGTCCGGAAGAGTATCCTATGGCGGCAGGAAGACGCCGCTGCGCACGTACACGCGCCAGTCGATCAACAACACATGGAGAAAGATCAAGCGGATCACCCGTCATTTCCAGCTCCGGTGAGGCTTGCGTTCCGGGTATCCTATCTCGGCAGCCGGTTCTTTGGATCGCAGATGCAGGTCTCCGAGCGGACTGTTGAGGGAGAGTTCGTTGCCGCCTGCGAGCGCCTGAGCCTGTTCCCGGACTGGCGGGAAGCCGGCTTCCTGTTCGCCGGAAGGACCGACCGGGGCGTTCACGCGATCGGGCAGGTGGCAGCGTTCTCAACGGATGCGCCGGAGCGGGCAATTACCGCTCTCAACCTGCAGCTGCCTCCCGACTGCTGGTGCACGGCATATGCGGAGGTCCCCCCTGCGTTTCACCCGCGGTATGATGCAAAGAAACGCACATACCGGTATTTCTTTTCCAGCGCCCCGCCCCGCATTGAAGAAATGGCCCGGGCGGCGGCCCGGTTCATCGGGAACCACAACTTCTCCAGCTTTGCCCGGATGGACGGGAGGAGTCCGTTCCGGACAGTGTATTCCGCACAGGTCCTGGAGGAGGGTGGTTTTGTCTGCCTTGAGGTAACGGCAGAGAGTTTCCTCTGGCACCAGGTCCGCTGCATGGCAACTGCATTGCTCCGAATCGGTGAAGGGGAAGAGGAGGATCTCATTGACCGTCTCCTTACCGGGGAGCCGGAAAAAGCCCTCTCCCCTGCCCCGGCCGAAGGGCTTGTCCTGTGGGATACCGATTGTGGCATCTGCTGGAAGCCGATTATCGCGCGTGAGCGGAGTGCCCGGTTTATTAATGATCTTGTACGGCATCATTCCCTCATGGGAACTGTGTGCCAGACATTGCAGCAGGGGCTTCCCCCTTCCTGACCATTCAGCCGATATTCCGTGCAACCCCGCTCTTCACAGCGGCGTTCAGCACAGCCTCTGCTACGGCAGAGACAACGCGACGGTTCAGGATTTCCGGGAGAATCCGGTCATGGCGCGGGCGCCTGACGAAGTCCGCGATGGCATGGGCCGCTGCAACCTTCATCTCATCCGAGATCCGGGTTGCCCGGGCATCGAGAGCACCCCGGAAGATCCCGGGAAATGCAAGCGCATAATTGATCTGGTTGGGATAATCGTTCCGGCCGGTTCCTACGATTGCTGCGCCTGCCTGGAGTGCGTCCCCGGGAAGGATCTCCGGTGTAGGATGGGCAAGAGCAAAGATGATCGGGTCCTTGTTCATGGAGCGGATCATGGACGGGGTGATGATCCCGGGCACGGAGACGCCGATACCGACATCGGCCCCTTTCAGGGCATCGGCAAGCGAGCCGGTCCTGCCCGTCTTGTTGGTCTCCTCGCTGATGATGAACTTGTACTTGTTCGCGTACAGGCCGTCACGGTGCCGGTGGATGATCCCGTTCCTGTCGCAGACAATGATGTCATTGACGCTGCTGCAGAGGTCGGGGTTGTAACCAATGCACTTGAGTATACGGGTTATGGCATATCCCGCCGCCCCGGCCCCGGAGACGACGATGTTCAAATCCTCGAACTTCTTGTTTGTCACTTTACAGGCGTTGATGAGTGCAGCGAGGACAACCACTGCGGTACCGTGCTGGTCGTCATGCATCACCGGGATGCCGATATCCTGCAATGATTCTTCGAGCTCGAAACACCGGGGTGCCGCAATATCCTCGAGTGCGATCCCGCCAAAGACCGGGGCGATATTCCTGATGTCATCGGCAAATTCGAGATGGTAGCGCTCGAAACAGAGGGGAAAGGCATCGATCCCCGCGAGTTTTTTGAAGAGGAGTGCCTTTCCCTCCATAACGGGGATTGCCGCATACCCCCCGATGTTCCCGAGCGAGAGGACCCGGGAGCCGTCGGTCACAATGGCGATGGTATTGCCTTTGAGCGTGTACTTGTAGGCAAGGTCCTTGTCCTTATGGATCTCCCGGCAGACCTCTGCCACACCTGGGGTGTAAGCAAGAGAAAGGTCCCTCCGGTTCTTTACCGGAACTTTCGAATAGACCTCTATCTTGCCCTTATGCTTCCTGTGGAGTTCAAGGGATTCCGTGTAAATGTCTGCCTTTTTTGCCCGTTTCATCAGTACCGGTCCTACTTCAATGAAGGCAATGGCATTTCATCAATCTTGTTGTCGGGTCCTGAGTGTCGGGAGGTTCTGGTGCATCTTTGTCATGCCGGACCAAACGTTACATCAATCCACGCTGCTATCTCTTCCCTGACCCGCCGGTAACCGTCAAGGGTCTCGTCCTCTGTTCCCAAGGTCAGGTGGGGATCGGCAATTCCATGGTGCACTGTCTTTGCGGCATTCCGAACAATCGGGCACACCGCATGCGCATTGTCGCAGAGCGTGACAGCGAGATCGAACGGGATACCGGAAACGGCATCAAGGGTTTTTGACTGGTGATGCGAGATATCGATCCCGATCTCCTGCATCACCGTTATGGCCCGCGTGCTGACTCGTGACTGGCGTGTACCGGCACTATGCGCATCAAAACGTGAACCATACCGGGCCCGGAGCAGCCCCTCTGCCATCTGGGAGCGGGCAGCGTTTGCCGTACAGATAAAGAGGACCTTTGTTTTGGCCATGCGATCATCTCCCATGGTACTATCCCTTGTTGAGTATGTGGTATGTCTGTATGCTGGTTGAAAAGCATTGGGCGGATTATAGCGGATTATCTGTCTTTATCAGTACAGCGGTCTTATGAACGATTACCGTATGGCCAGATTCATCTGTGATTCCTGCGGGAAGTGCTGCTCCAGCTTTGGTTCCTTCATCACCATAGAGCGCCAGCTGAATGACCGTGATTATTATTGCCGGTACTCTCTGACCCGCGACCTGTTTCCGGTACACGTAAATTGCGAATATGCGGACGAGGTTTCCGACCGGCACTTTGCTCAATCCGGAACGTCCGCAGCTCCTGGTAAAAAGCCATGCCCCTTCCTCTGCCGTAAACCCGGAGGCGATGGTTTTGATTGTGCCATCTATGAGAGCCGGCTTCCCGTCTGCCGGGAATTCCGCTGCTACCGGATGTTCGTGTACGACAGGGAGAACACGCTTATCGGGAAGGTGATTGGTGCAGGGGAGATCAGTACCTCTGACGAAACGCTGGCTCGGCTCTGGAAGGAACAGATAGCTCTGCTTCCCCATGCACATCCGCCCGGGGGAAATAATCCCGCCTGGGTAAAAAAGGTCACCGCCATCCTCGCGGCACACGCGTTCCGCGGGGATGCAGTGGAATGATCTGGTGATCAGGTGGCCTTACTTCGTTGCAGTTGCCGTTGCGGTAGCGGTGGCTTCCGTTGTGGCGTTTGTTACCGCCGCAGTTGTGGCTGCTGCGGTGGGTGCGGTATAAGGCATGCAGCCCTCGCCGCGGAAGAGCGCCCACTCTTCGCAGGTGGTCCCGTTGGTGAAGGTGCACATGCCGTACTGGCCGCCGTCAGCAGCGGTCTTGATCTCGGTCTGGCCGCCAAGGCTTCCGCAGTTCACTGAGGCAGGATTTGCGATACCGGCAGTTGCTGCAGTTGTCTCAGCAACGGTTGTGCTGGTAGCAGCTGCAGAAGTTGCAGCTGCCGGGGTCTCTGCGGCGGAGGTTGCTACCGGTGCAACAGTAGTGGTTGTGGTCGTCACTGCGGTCGTTGTCTGGGGCTGGGTACAGCCCGCGATGAGCATGCCTGCGATGATGCATGCACCAAGAAGTACAAAAATACCTGTTTTGGAAATCATGATAATTCCCCGGTATAATTCGCGGGCGCGATATAAAAAGAGAGTGTTTTAATGGCGCTATTTCCCGATTGCTCAACGGATTGCCTCTTTCATCTGTGCAACATAATCGTTGAGCTCTCGCTCCATTGATTCAGGGCTGCCAAGATTCCGTTCAACAATACTGACAATCGCGCTGCCCACGATAACGCCATCAGCACCCGCTGCTGTGCAGGTCTTTGCATGTTCAGGCGATGAGATGCCAAACCCAAGGGCCAGCGGGAGGTCCGTGTGCTTTCGGACACGGCTGATAAGCTCAAGCGCGCCGGACGAAACCTGGTCCCGGACACCGGTCACTCCCAGCACAGCGACAAGATAGAGATATCCCCGCGCTTTTTCTACGATTTTGTCTATCCTCTCATCGGATGTCGTCTGGGTAACAAGGAAGATGGGGTCGATCCCGTAGCGTGAAGCCACCTCCGTTACCTCTTCTGACTCTTCCACCGGCATATCTGCGACAAGGATGCCGTCAACGCCGGCTTCATGCGCTTCGCGGTAAAACCGGTCAATGCCTCTTTTGTGGACAATGTTATAGTAGGTAAGGAAAACTATGGGGATATCAGTGTATTCCCGGACCGCCTTCACAAGCCTGAAGATGGTATCAGGATTCGTGCCGGCAGCCAGTGCCCGGTCATCAGCGCGCTGGATCACGGGGCCGTCAGCAACCGGGTCCGAGAACGGTACCCCGAATTCGAGGATGTCCGTCCCGCCTTCGATGAGGGCTTTTGCGACAAGGAGGGAGGTGGCTTCATCCGGATCTCCCGCAACAGTGAAGCCGATAAACGCAGTCTTCCCTCGCTTCTCAAACACTTTATCGATCCGGCTCATACTGCACCCCCCTGCATCCTAGCCACCTCTGCCACATCCTTGTCGCCCCTCCCGGAGAGGTTGATGACCACAATGTCATCGCGCTCGAACCGGTCGCGGTTCGTCATCACGTAGGCAACGGCATGGGCTGATTCAAGCGCCGGGATGATCCCTTCGGAACGGGAGAGGAACCGGAACGCATCGAGTACATCCGCGTCATTGGCTGCGGCGTAGGTTACCCGGTGGCTGTCCCTTAGCATGGCATGCTCAGGGCCGACGCCCGGGTAGTCAAGCCCGGCAGAGATGCTGTGGGTGGGCAGCACC
>NZ_PIZH01000130.1 GCF_002835825.1 Methanoregula sp.
CCGCAGGGGGCAGCCTCGCAAAAAGATTGTGCAGACCGCGTGGCCCCGCCAGTCAGTTGTCGAGATCGGGACAAAGCCGCCGAAATTCACCCTGATAGGATCACCGTGCCGGAATATTTATTGCCGGGGTTATTTGAGTGTATTGCGACCGCTTGTGGCCCATGCCCCTCTATCAGGAACACCGGCAAAAAAAGTGCGTGGCAAAAAAAGGGAGAGGATCAGAAATCGAAGTGTTTGCTGACGATCTTGAGTGCACAGTAGTCGCCGCACATTGTGCATCCGTCAGTGTCTGCGGGCATCCGCTCTGACCGGATCTTCCTTGCCTGTGCCGGGTTCATCGCAACAGCGAACTGGCGTTCCCAGTCAAGGTCGCGGCGGGCATGACCCATCTCGAGATCGAGATCCCGGGTCTTTTTCAACTTGACCATGTCGCCGACATGGGCAGCAATCCGCGAACTGATAACACCTTCATAGACCTCTTCAGGAGTCGGGAGCGCGAGGTGCTCGGCCGGGGTGACGTAGCAGATGAAGTCAGCGCCAAGCGAAGAGGATATGGCTGCGCCGATAGCGGCTACCCTGTCGTCGTAACCGGGTGCGATGTCAGTGACAATGGGACCGAGCATGTAAAACGGCTTGTTGTTCGTTACCCGCTTCATCAGGGTGACGTTTGCTGCGATCTCGTCAATCGGGACATGGCCGGGGCCTTCGACAATGACCGGTACGTTCTCCTTGTGGGCCTTGTCGGCGAGTTCCGCGTTGATGAGGAGCTCCTGGATACCGGCACGGTCGGTTGCATCGTGGATTGCGCCGGCCCGCATACCATTGCCCATCGAGAGGGTTACCTCGTGCTCCTTCATGATCTCGAGGAGATAGTCGAACTCCGAGTAAAGCGGGTTCTCCTTCTCGTTGTGGAGCATCCATGCGGTCATGAATGCTCCGCCCCGGGAGACAAGCCCGCCGTGGCGGCCCTGGTTCTTCAGGCGCTTGACCGTTTCCCAGTTGATGCCTGTGTGGATGGCCATGAAGTTCGTGCCGGCCTTTGCCTGTTCTGCCGTGATGCGGAAGAGGTCGTCTTCCTTCATGTTGACAACGGCCCCGTCCTTAATCGCGGCCTCGATGAATGCCTGGTACAGGGGGACGCAGCCAACGGAAAGCGTGGTGTTGGCTATGACCTGGCGGCGGATCTCCATGAAGTCGCCCCCGGTCGAGAGTTCCATGAGGGTGTCGGCACCGGCGAGTTCGGCCTGCTTCGCCTTCTCGATCTCTTCGGGGATATTGACAATATCGGTCGAAGTCCCGATTGAGGCGTTCACCTTGGTCCGGAGCCCTTCGCCGATACCGCAGATCTTCACTTTACGGTAGGGGGAGGTCGGGATAACGATATGCCCGCCGGCAACGCCGCGGCGGACAAAGTCTTCGGTGACCCCTTCCTGCTTTGCGACGATCTTCATCTCTTCGGTAATGATGCCCTTCTTGGCATCCGCGACAATACTCATGGCATACTGGTTGCCGTAAAGACCAGATAAAGGCTTGTTTTTTCGATTCTGGATTAAATCTGGCTTGTTATGTAAACAAGTAAAGTTGAATTGGAATAACGCAGTTTATTTTGTGTTCAATTCTGCCACGGAAATGGTGGGAATGGGCGGGCTCTGCCGTATTTTCCCGAATTATGGGGACTGGGTTCGTGCACAATCTTTATATATTGTAGAGCACTAACTAATGGTAAACCTTGATTGAACGAGGTGTTTTACGATGACAGAAAAGGATTACTCCGAAGTTACGGTAAAGGAGGCTGCACACGACGATGCCGGTCGCGGGATTGCACGCCTTAGCATTGAGGTGATGAAGAAGATCGGTCTCGTCTCTGGTGACGTGATCGAGATCCAGGGGAAGAAGAAAGCCGCTGCCATTGTCTGGCCGGGGTTCGCCCAGGATACCGGGTTTGGCATCCTCCGCATTGACGGAAATATCCGCGGGAACGCGAGCACGGGTATTGACGAGAAGGTCAAGATCTCCAAGTCGGAGGCGGAATATGCGAAGAAGATCGTTGTCCAGCCTACCCAACCGATCCGTCTCGTTGGGGGTGAGCAGTACCTTTCCCGCGTGTTGCGCGGGCGGCCGGTGATGGAAGGTCAGGCTGTCCGCGTGGACGCGATCGGGAATTCCATCACGCTTGTCATCACGAAGGTTGCTCCCAAGGGCATGGTCATTGTAACCGATGACACCGAGATCGAGCTCAAGGAGGAGGCCTACAAGCCTGAAGAGGGCAAGCAGGAGATGTCAGATATCCACTACGAGGATATCGGCGGCCTTGGCCGCGAGCTCCAGCTGGTCCGCGAGATGATCGAGCTCCCGCTCCGCCACCCGGAGATCTTTGAGCGCCTGGGGATCCAGCCGCCGAAGGGTGTACTGCTCTACGGCCCGCCTGGCACCGGCAAGACCCTGATAGCCAAGGCGGTCGCAAACGAAGTGGATGCCCACTTCATCACGCTCTCCGGCCCGGAGATCATGAGCAAGTACTACGGCGAGAGCGAGAAAGGCCTGCGCGAGAAGTTCGAGGAGGCGCAACAGAACGCGCCCGCCATCATCTTCATCGATGAGATAGACTCGATCGCACCCAAGCGTGCGGAAGTGCAGGGCGAAGTAGAACGGCGTGTAGTCGCACAGCTGCTCTCCCTCATGGACGGCCTCAAGGGCAGGGGGCAGGTCATCGTTATCGCGGCAACCAACCTCCCCGACTCCATCGACCCTGCGCTACGGCGCGGCGGGCGGTTCGACCGGGAGATCGAGATCGGCATCCCGGACAAGAAAGGCCGGATGGAGATCTTCCAGGTCCACAGCCGCGGTGTTCCGCTTGCAGACGATGTAAAGATCGAGGAGTACGCCAACACCACCCATGGCTTTGTCGGAGCCGATATCGCGCTGCTGGTCAAGGAAGCCGCGATGCATGCACTCCGGAAGATCATTCCCCAGATCAAGATTGACGAGGACATCCCGGCAGAGGTACTGGATGCACTGCGGGTCACGAACGAAGACTTTGCCGAGGCACGGAAACACGTGGAACCGTCGGCAATGCGCGAGGTGCTGGTCGAAGTGCCGGATATCACCTGGAAGCAGGTGGGTGGCCTCGAGGACGTGAAACAGGAGCTGCGGGAGGCTGTCGAGTGGCCGCTGAAGTTCCCCGATGTCTTCGAGCGGCTCCAGACCAAGCCCCCGAAGGGCATCCTGATGTTCGGTCCGCCCGGCACTGGTAAGACACTACTCGCAAAGGCCGTCGCAAATGAGAGCGAATGCAACTTCATCGCGGTGAAGGGTCCCGAGCTCCTGTCAAAGTGGGTCGGCGAATCAGAGAAGGGCGTGCGGGAGATCTTCCGGAAAGCCCGGCAGGCGTCCCCGTCGATCATCTTCTTCGATGAGATCGATGCCCTGGTTCCCAAGCGCGGGAGCTACCAGGGATCCTCGCACGTAACCGAGAGCGTGGTCTCCCAGATCCTGACCGAGCTCGACGGTATGGAGGAACTCAAGAATGTCACCGTGCTTGCGGCCACCAACCGGCCGGACATGCTGGACGATGCCCTGCTTCGGCCTGGCCGGCTCGAGCGGCATATCTGGGTACCGGCACCCGATGAAGAGAGCCGGAAGAAGATCTTTGAGGTCTACCTGGGCGGGGACACCGGAAACATCCTCTCGAAGGATGTTGAAGTCGATGCGCTCGTGAAACAGACCGAAGGGTATGTCGGTGCCGATATCGAGGCGCTGGTCCGCGAGGCCAAGATGGCCGCGATGCGTGACTTCATTGTCCAGATGGGCGGACGGAGCGAGCAGGAGCGAAAAGACGCGATCAAGAACGTCATGCTCACCCGGGCGCACTTCGATACCGCGCTCCTGAAGGTGAAGGGGTCGCTCGACGCAGAGACCCTGGAGAAGTCCGAACGGCAGGCATGGGAGATGCTCTACAACCAGGAGCAGCGCACCGCCCTCGACAAGGCCTCCATGCTGTTGTCCCGTGCCGGGATGGCCCACAAGAAGGCCGATGAAAAACTCACCGCAGATCTCCGCACGGCCGTGTATGCACGGGAGAAGGACTTTGCTGAGCTTAAGAAGCTCACGGAGTCGCTGGAAAAGAAACTGGAGAAGGCGTGAGGCAAAAGCAGACAACGAGGTGAAAAAGATGAAAGGAGATCCCATGGATATGTTCGACCAGATGGACGAGATGTTCGCACGGCTCTTCTCGCAGATGAGCCGGGACATGTCGACCAGCGGATCAAAAATGTACGGCTACCACATTGTCATCGACAATGGCAACGGGCCCGGGGATGTGACGGAATTCCAGCCCGCACTCCCCCGCAGCACCGGTGAACCGGTTGCCGAAGTCCATCATATCGGTAACGAGACGATGGTCATCGCTGAGCTGCCCGGTATAACGGGGGACTCGGTCCGGCTGGACCTGAAGGGCACGACCCTCGTTATCGATGCCGGAGATGCAGACATCCATTACCATACAACCGCCGAAGTTGTGGGTGTGGACCCTGCGACAATGAAAAGGTCGCTGAAAAACGGCGTGCTGGAGGTAACCTTCGGCAACCTGCCGGAGAATGAGAAAGGAACAGGTGCTCCCGGTAAGTGACCGGGACAATTCAATTTTTGGTTTTTGTCCATAGAAATCCTGTTTGGGAATGTGTTAGATGGGGATGGAGCCACGGGCGCTCGGGGTTTTCCGACCCTCGCCCCGTGGAACTTGGTTGTACTCGAGCCTTGAAAAAATGAAAAGAGGGGTCAAGGGGGCTTGCCTCCTTGAGCTGCCCCCACCCTATCCACTTTTTCCGTGAACCTTCACGTTTTTCATCAATAATAATCCTGATAAAGATCGCAGCCAAACGACTACATACCTGAGGGGTCCCAATCGACCCCCCTGCGGCTGAATATTCTTTTGATTGGGATGGCGGTATACCATGAAACTCAAAGAATTCCTTGAACGGGAAGGAACGGAGAAGAACCTTTCGGAACTGATCCTCTTTTTAGCAAGCCGGGCCCCTGCCATCAGGAGAGGTTTCCTGGTTGCGGGCGGGAAGGCTAAGGACGGTGGGAAGACAAAGAACGTGTATGGCGAGGAGCAGCAGCCCCTTGACAAGTACGCGGACTCTGTTTTCGTGGACGGGATACGGGAGTCCCGGCTTGCCCGCTATGTTGCCACCGAGGAGCAGGAGACGATCGTGGAGGTGAAGGAACCCAAGGCACAGTTCGGCGTGGTCATCGACCCCCTTGACGGATCCTCCCTGATCGATGTGAACCTCTGCGTGGGCACCATCATCGGGATCTATCCCGGTCACGTGCTGGCAAAGGGATCTACGATGGTTGCGGCCATGTACCTGCTCTACGGGCCGCTCACGAGCCTGACCTATACCACGGGAAAAGGGGTGCACGAGGTTGTCATGGACGAGTCGGGCGAGGTCGTGCTCCGCCAGCGGGCCCTGAAGATACCCGATGGCAAGGTCTTTGCTCCCGGGGCCCTCCGGAAGGACTGGCTCTCGCCCCCTCCAAAAGGTATCGCCCACCTCGCGCAGGACGCGTACAAGCTCCGGTT
>NZ_PIZH01000131.1 GCF_002835825.1 Methanoregula sp.
CAACAACGCCGCTGATGTGCTCGTCCGGTCGCGGCTGGCCGCCGGCCACATACAGGTCACAAGGGATGATCGTTCCACCATCGCCCACAACGCGGTACAGCCACTGGAACACCCCTCCACCCGCCCCGCATGCCCCGCAGGCGATCACGTACTGGGGTTCGGGCATCTGTTCCCAGACCCGTATACGCCTCGATGCCTGTTTCCGGGTGACCGCTCCGGTCACGATCAGGATGTCTGCATGGCGCGGTGATCCCTTTGCCAGGATCCCGAACCGCTCCACATCGAACCGCGGCATAAGGCAGGCAATAATCTCGATGTCGCACGCATTGCACGCCCCGCTGTTGAAGACTGTGACCCAGGGGGATGTTACCCGGGCCCAGGTGGCAAGACGCTGGCTGATGGACTGCCTGTCACCTGTCATGCTATCACTTCACCTCCTTGTGGGGGGTCACTGCTCCCACCTCAGGATGGTTATCGCTACAGCGATGATGCCGAGGTACCCCAGCGTGCCGGCCAGCGGGGCGTCAGCAGGTGCGATCGCGATGATGAGCGCTGCCACGTGGACTACCACGAAGAAGAGGGCCACGTAGAAGAACTGGTATCCCGGAAGGCAGGCACTCCCCTCCATGGCCTCGCCGCCAACATAGGGCATGGTCTTGTTGGCCGAAGGCGTGAACGCCGGCGCAATCTTCCGGGACCAGGCATAGATCAGGTAACAGATCACAAACGCGTACACTGCAATAAGGGGCGCCGAGGAGAGGAGGAATGGCAGGTCCATTCAGACCACCCCCCAGGGGGTGAGCTGCCCGGCTGCGTGCGTGATCCAGTCGAACGACTCGGGGAAGAGGCCCAGGTAAACCGTGACAAAAGCGAGAACCACTACGGCAAAGAGCACGCTGCGGGAAAGGGCAGCTGTCTTCCGGGCGGGTCCCGCCGCCGGGGGAGCAGAGGGAGCGGAGAACATCAGGGTCGAGAGAACGGGGATGTAATAACCGAGGGAGACCACGCTGTTGACCGCAAGGATCAGGGCAAGGACAACCCCGCTCATCAGGGATGTTGCCATCCCTGCCTGTTCAAGGAGCAGCTTTCCTAAGAAGCCGCAGGTGAACGGGACGCCGATCAGGCCAAGGACAAAGATGACAAAGGCGATCCCGAGGAGGGGGTGCCGGGCCCCAAGACCCTTCATCCCCTCCACCTCCGTTGTGCCGGCTTCCCAGGCAAAGGCATCCGCGGCCATGAATGCTCCGCCTTTCATGATGCTGTAGGCAATAGCATAATACAGCCCTGCCGTGAACGCAAAGGGAAAGTCGTACACGAGACCCATGCCGAAGCCGAGGAGGATATATCCCATCTGTGCCACGCTCGAATACGCAAGGATATACCGGAGGTCCTTCTGGTTGAGGGCAAGCAGGTTACCGGCCGTCATGGTGACAAGGGCAAAGAACGTGACAATGAGCCCGAGAACGTAAATGGTCCCGCTGTTGGGTGGCAGGGCGGTCAGGGAGAGGAAGAGGGCGACAAGCACCCCGGTCTTTGTGGCGCCGACCATGATCGCTGTCACGCCGGGCGGGGCGAGTGCGTATGCGTCCGGCAGCCACGTGTGCAGCGGGACGATGGCCAGTTTGACGCCATACCCGAGCAGGATGAGGACTGCCGCAAGCAGGACCACGGCCGGGCTGGTCCCCGACAGTGCTGCCGGGAGGCTGGCAAGGTCCGTTGTCTTTCCGGCAAAAAACAGGATTGAAACCCCGAGAAGGGCGGTCAGTGTCCCGGAAACTCCCTGGACGAGATACTTCATTGCGGCGGGAACCGTGTTCTTGTCCTCACTGTACCGGTAGGCAACGAGGGCATAGACCGGGATCGCGGAGAGCTCGACCATGACAAAAATGGTGAAGAGGTCGGTCGCAAAACCGACCGCGGTGGCACCAGCAAGGGCAAAGAGACAGAGCGGGTAATAGAAGCGCACCGGCCCGCCCGGGTCAAGGTTCCCCTGCGAGGCAAACGCAGCAAGCCCTCCGAGACCGGTCACGAGGAGCCCGCAGGTCAGGCCGAGGTACGGTGTACCCGGGGGGGATGGGCTTTCGAGGATGATACCGAGGAGATAGAGGAACGCTGCTGCAAGCCAGAGGGCCGTGAGCGTACCGCTCCACCGCCGGTAGCCGGGAGGGATCCTGCTGATAATACCGTACAGGACGATGCCTCCCAGGGCGATATAGAGCGGCACGAGCGTGCCGGTATCGGTCACGATCATATCCCAACCCCCACGAGGATGATGCCCATGAGGGCAATAACGACTGCGAAGAAGACTGCCATGTCATGGTTCACGTCCCGGTTTTCCCACCCCATGGCTATCTTCCCTGCTGTAAAGAGCAGGAGGGCTCCTGCAGTCGCCACTTCATACACCAGCGCGAAGGCATCGCGGAGCCAACCGGCAAATGCAACAAGCCCACGGCCTGCGGTATGGTAGAGGATATCCACATCCTTCAGCCGGGGGTCATGCGGCCGGAGCAGAGTTTTGCCGGCAGTAAAGAAGAAAACTGCTGCAGCGCCCAGGACAACGACTGCGCTGATAACGTGGGCCGGGTCATAGGCAGCATAGGTTACGGGATAGGGAAGGAGGGCATAGAGGGCTGCCGGGTATATCCCAATGATGATGCAGAGGGCTGCAGCGCCGAGCATGGCTGCCTGCATCAGCAGCGGGGGATCGGATGCCTGTGAATCCCCGTCACGGAGGAACGCGAAATAGCCCAGCTTCAAAAATGAGAGGAATGTGCCAAAGGAGGCGATCTCCAGGAGGACCCAGAGCCAGATGCTGGTATGCTCCGCCGCAGCAAGGACCATCCCTTTCGAGACGAACCCGTTGAAGAGCGGGACGCCGGCAATAGAGAATGCGGCAATCCAATAAGCGAGGGCAGTCACGGGCATCTTCTTCTGCAGTCCCCCGACCCGGCTGAGCAGGTTCTCACCGGTCTTCCAGATGACGACGCCGATAGCCATGAAGAGAAGGGCTTTGTACAGGATGTGGTTGAAGACGTGCGCCATTCCGCCATCAAGGCCGAGCTGTCCGGTAGCACTTGCGACCCCCAGCCAGCCAAGGATCCCGACACCCACAACCATGTAGCCCACCTGCGAGACGATGTGGTACGAGAGGAGCCGGCGCATGTCGTTCTGGAAGACCGCAAACACTACGCCATAGACTGCCATCAGGGCGCCCATGAAGGCGATGTATTCTGTGCCGGGCTGGGCCCGGGCAAGGAGGTACACGGCAGCCTTGGTGGTGTATATGGAGAGGAAGACGCTCGCGGCAATATGGGCCCGCGGGTAAGCATCCGGCAGCCAGGTATGGAGCGGTATGAAGGCTAAGTTCACGCCGATCCCGAGCACGATGAGCACCGAAGCCCAGAGCTGGTACGTGGCATCGGGAATGCCGGCAAGGGGCCCGACAATGGGAGAACCTGCCCCGATGAAGAGCAGGGCGATGCCGGCCCCAAGCAGCGTGCCCCCGAGCCCGTGGAAGAGGAGATAGCGGTAGCCTGCTCCAATGGCCTCTCCAGCCTCCTGCCAGATGAGAAAGGTCGAGGTGACTGCCATGACTTCCCAGAAGAAGAAGAGTGTGATCCAGTCACCGGCAAAGACCACGCCCATCGACGCTCCCGCGTAGAGGAGGGCATAGAGGTGGAGGCGGGCCGGGGCGAACGCCGCGGCATACAGGATCGCAAGGAAGGTGATGGTAGCAAAGATCACGCCGGTGAGGTACGAGAGGCTGTCCACCCGGAGAAGGGTGAGGGTATATCCCATGAAGGGAAGGTTCCACTGCACCACACCGCCCGCAACTGTGCCGGAGAGGAAACCACCGGGCAGGAGGAGGACATCGGCAAGGGCGAGGGTCCCGGTGATGATAAGGATAGCCTGCCGGGCACGGCCGGTTGCGAGAAGGGCAAGCGGGGCACCGAGGAAGAAGATCAGGAACGGTGGGATGGCAGTCCCGAGTGCTATCGTGCCCGATACTATCGCAGCGGTACTGCCGGTCACCCCTGCCGCCACCTCCTGGCAGAGGGCAAAGGGGCTCCAGGGGCCGGTCGTCCAGAGCCCGAAGACAAGGGCGCCCGCAGCCGTCACGATGACCGGGACGCGGAGGGTCCACCGTACGCTTGGGATATCGATTGCGCAGGGCGGGAAGAAGGCACGCATCACGACCGGCAGGAAATATGCAAGGTTCAGGACGCTTGCTGCTACCAGGATGAGAAGGATCCACCATTCACCGGTGTACCCGGCACCGATGCCAAGCGAGAGATACCATTTTGCGATGAAACCGGCCATGGGGGGGAGACCCACCATCGAGAGTGTTGCAAGCGTGAATGCGGCAAACTCCCACGGCATCTTCCTCCCGAGGCCGTCCAGCTCGGAGATCTTTGTTTTGCCGGTCTCGACTGCAACAGCCCCGGCAACAAAGAACATGGTGAGCTTACCGAACGCATGGGCCGTGAACGCATAGGCTGCCCCAATCACCGCAGCAGCTCCCCAGCCACCAGTTGCAGCGGTCAGTCCTGCCGGCAGGAGGATTGCTGCCCCAAGCACCATGTAACTGAGCTGGCTGACCGTTGAATACGCGAGTCTGAGCTTGAAGTCGTCCTGCCTCAGGGCGAGGAGCGCACCCACAATGATGGTGATGACGGCAACCGCAATGACAAGGTTGCGGAGGCCCAGTTCAAGCATCAGCCGGGGCCCGTACAGGTCCCACATCAGGCGCATCAGCCCGAAGACACCAGTGTTAACGACGGCGACTGCATGGAGGAGCCCGCTGACAGGCGTGGGTGCGACCATTGCGCTCGGGAGCCAGCCATGGACCGGCACGAGCGCCGCCTTGACGCCAAACCCGGCCATCAGGAGGATGAACCCGATGCGGGCGAACTCCGGCGAGAGGAGGGCAATGCCCGGGTTCCCGCCGGCAATGAAATCGAGCGAGCTCCCCATCCCAAGGAGGGTCATCATGCCAGCAAGGATGGCGACGCCGCCTGCCTGCGTGTAGACCAGGTACTTCCGTCCTGCGGCTAGAGCCTCCACGGTCTCGCTGTGCGCAACCAGCGGATATGCTGCTATCGCGAGAATCTCGTAAAAGACAAAGAGCGAGAAGAGGTTCGAAGAGAGAGCCACCCCCATCACCGCCCCGATTGTGATGGCAAAGCAGGCATAATAGCGGGTCTGTGCATGCTCGTTCCTCCCCCGCATGTAGCCGATATTATAGACCGTAGTGATGACCCAGAGGCATGAGGCAATGCACGCAAAGAGCAGCCCCAGGGCATCCGCAGCAAGGTGGAGGGAGAGTCCCGGGAGGACCGCGAGTGGCGGTGTCGAGAGCGGAGCGGATGCAAACGCCGAGGGGAGGGCAAGGAGGCAGAGGGCAAATGTCAGGATGGCGGCAAGGAGGGAGACACCCTCGCGGGCATCCGGCTGCCGGTCCCGCAGTATGATAAGGCAGGTGGCAATGAACGGTATCCCCACGATCAGCGGCAGGCACCAGGACCCGTCGGCCACCCCGGCTCACCCCCCCCCACG
>NZ_PIZH01000132.1 GCF_002835825.1 Methanoregula sp.
ATCCTACAGACCGCAAGCGGCGCAAGGTTGAGATGCTCCCGGCAAGCCTTGCGGAAGCCAATGCAGCACTCCTCAAGGATGAGGTCATCTGCAAAGCTCTCGGTGAGCATGTGGTCTCCAACCTCACCCGCATTGCCGAGATGGAAACCGATTCCTTCCGGCTCGCGGTCCACCCGTGGGAACTGGACAGGTACCTGGCTACCTACTAATTTTAAACATTTTATTCACGGAATAATCGTCGATCTTCGGACTTGTAATCCCGTAACAATCGGCCGATTGTCCTGTACGTCAATCAACAGGCTTCATGAGGTACGCATGAGGAGTACCCGCAGACGGAGTCCGGGGACCGGACATCCGCCGCTCGCCTGTTGACGGATCACGGGGCCATTGCGCCGGACATACATGGATAATGGTGATTACAATGCCAATGGATACAGGTGTTACCTGCTGGCTGATGGTCTCAGCACTCCTGGTCATGCTGATGACCCCGGGCGTCGGCCTTTTTTATGGCGGACTGGTACGGAAAAAGAATATTATCTCGATGATCGCGCTCTCGTTTGTCTGCCTTGCCGTAGCAAGCATGCATTGGATCCTGATCGGGTACTCGCTTGCGTTCGGGACTGATGTGGGGGGATTTATCGGGAACCTGGATTACCTGGGACTGTCCGGTGTCAGCGCTGATGCCGGCCCGGCCGGGTATCCGCCGATGGTCTTTATGATCTTCCAGCTCTTCTTTGCTGCGGTTACGGTGACGATCGTAACGTCTGCGGTTGCGGAACGGATCAGACTCTCCTCGTTTATTGTCTTCTGCCTTGTCTGGCTGACCGTGGTCTACTGCCCGATCGCCCACTGGGCATGGGGGGGAGGCTGGGCCCAGCAGATGGGGCTCATCGATTTTGCCGGCGGGACCGTTGTCGAGATCTGTTCCGGATTTTCCGCACTTGCACTTGCGATCGTTATCGGGAAGCGTGCGGGCTTTGGGGATTATTCGCTGGAACCGCAGAACATCCCGATCGCGCTCCTGGGGGCAGCACTTCTTTGGTTTGGCTGGTTCGGGTTTAATGCAGGGAGTGCCCTTGCGCTCAACAGCAGCGCTGTGGTCGCGTTCGTCAACACGAACTCCGCTGCAGCGGCCGGTGCACTCGCGTGGATGTTTGCCAGCTGGTACAAAGGCAAGCCCAGTTCTCTTGGGATGGTGAGCGGGGCAATTGCCGGGATGGTTGCGATCACTCCGGCTGCAGGATTTGTCACGCCCCTTGTGGCCGTGCTCATCGGGATTGTTGCAGGAGTATTGTGTTATTACATGATGCTTGCCCGGATCTCCAAAAACCTGGATGAAAGCCTTGATGCGTGGGCGATCCACGGGATGGGCGGGTTGTGGGGGACGCTCGCTACCGGTATCTTTGCAGCCGCAGCTATCGGGGGATTTTCCGGACTCATTGAGGGAAACACATCGCAGTTCCTGGTCAATACCCTTGGTGCATTTGTTGCGCTCGGGTATTCGTTCATCGTCACATGGATTATCGCAACCGGAATCGACCGTATCATAGGACTCCGCGTAACGGAGAATGAAGAGTACGTGGGGCTGGATATCTGCCAGCATGGGGAACGGGCGGCTTAGGGGAATACCGGGCCACGGCCTGTAATGATTTCGTCAGATCTGAGAAAATGGAGCACGGTATGGATCTAAAAATCGCCATCTTCCAGCATGTAAAAAATGAGCCTTCGGGATATTTTGAGACGATCTTCCAGGAACACGGTATACCGTTCGAGTATATCCGGCTGTATGAAACCGGGGAGGTTCCGGCTGTCCGCGATGCCACACACCTGGTCTTCATGGGGGGGTTCATGAGTGTCAATGACGAGGAAGAGTTCCCCTGGCTGAAGCAGGAGAAAGAACTTATCCGGCGGTCCGTAAAGACCGGGCAGAGGGTGCTTGGGATCTGCCTGGGGGCGCAGCTGATTGCATCGGCCCATGGGAGAAAGGTGTACCCGTTTGTTAAAGAGACCGGGTGGCGTTCGCTGAACCGGGCGGAACAGGCAACCGGAATCTTTTCCCGGTTTCCCGAAACGTTCCATGTCTTCCAGCTCCATGGGGAGACCTTTGAGATACCGTGCGGGGGACAATTGCTGGCAATTGGCAACGATGTCAAAAACCAGGCCTTCTCATACCGGAATGCACTCGGCCTCCAGTTCCACCTGGAGATGACCGGTGAAATCATCAGGGAATGGTCAAAAGATCTCCGGAAGCACGAACAGTCGGTCATCGCCCGGGAGACGCCACGGTACCTTGCGGAGAGCAACCGGCTCTGCCGGATGGTTGCGCAGGATTTTGTGGGACATGGATTGATCCGATAAACCAGCAGATCGTTTTTTTTCGTTAGTGTCAGATTCCCAAAAAAAACCCGGCCGGAAATTTTTTGGTTTAAAAAAAATCCGGTGACTTTTTGATCGAGGGATTTTCCGGTATCCTGGTACGAGAAATTGTGAAAAAAATTTTGCAACAGTTTTCGGTTCTCACAATTATCGTACAAAATTTTTATTGCAGTATTTTTTCGTGATGATATCGTCAAAAACACAATGTTTATAAGAGTAGGAATACAACTTCCTTCTGCCAATTACACAAATCTACAAACTTGAAAACCGGAGAAAAAGGAATGCAAACGAGAATTTCAGATGATGCCCAATCCGCCGGATTTCTCATCCGGTACAGGCATTCTGAATCCGGCTCATTCTTCACTTTATCCGGTCGAAAAAATGATTACGAACAGAAACCGTAATGGAAATTGTTTACAGGTGAAATGAATGGCAATTGATTCTGGAGCAACTGCATGGATCCTCGCCTCGACGGCGCTCGTGATGATCATGACGCCGGCGGTGGGATTCTTCTATGGTGGGCTCGTGCGCAGGAAAAATCTGATCTCCATGATCACCCTGTCGTTCGTTGCCTTTGCACTCGTGAGTATCCAGTGGGTAGTGATAGGGTATTCGCTGGCATTCGGTTCAGATGTCGGGGGATTCATCGGCAACCTTGAGTATCTCGGCCTGAACAATGTGGGTATGGAGCCAGGGGCGTTCAGCAGTGAAATTCCCGGCCTCTTGTTCATGGTATTCCAGCTGGTCTTTGCAACAGTAACGATGGCAATCGTTACATCAGGTATTGCTGAACGCGTGAAGTTCAGCGCATACCTCGTCTTTGCCCTCCTCTGGACAACGATTGTGTATGATCCGCTCGCCCACTGGGTGTGGGGTGGCGGTTGGGCAGCCCAGTTCGGGGCGCTGGATTTCGCCGGAGGTACGGTTGTCCACATCAGTTCCGGGTTTGCAGCCCTTGCCCTGTGTCTGGTCATAGGGAAACGGGTTGGATTTGGCAAGTACGTGATGGAGCCCAATAACATCCCGTTAACCATTCTCGGTGCAGCGCTCCTCTGGTTCGGCTGGTTCGGGTTTAATGCAGGGAGTGCTCTGGGAGCTAATGGACTTGCGGCAAGTGCCTTTGTCACAACCAACGTTGCAGCAGCAGCAGGTGCGATGGCATGGCTTCTTGCAAGCTGGCTCAATGGCAAGCCCAGCTCGCTGGGGTTTGTCAGCGGCGCCGTTGCCGGCCTTGTCGCAATCACACCGGCCGCCGGGTTCGTAACGCCCATGGCTGCGATCCTGATCGGTGCAGTTGGTGGTGTGTTCTGCTACGGTATCATGCTCTGGCGTATCCGGAAAGGTCTTGATGAAAGCCTCGATGCCTGGGCAATCCACGGCATGGGCGGACTCTGGGGTGCGCTTGCCACGGGGATCTTCGCAGTCGCAGCAGTGAATGGTGCATCCGGCCTGATTGAAGGCAATGTGCAACAGTTCGTGGCAAACGCAGCCGGTGCATTCGCAGCAGTCATCTACGCGTTCGTCGTAACCTACATCCTTGCAGTCGTGATTGACAAGACGATCGGCCTGCGGGTGACTGAAGAGGAAGAGTATGTCGGCCTTGATATCGCGCAGCACGGGGAGCGCTGCTGAAAGCAGGAGGGAAAATATGAAACTCGTCAAAGCAATCATCAAACCCGAACGGTTTGAGTTCGTCAAAAAAGCACTGGAAGACAAAGGCTTCAAAGGAATGACCATCTCCGAAGTCCGGGGACGCGGCGAACAGAAGGGAATTGCCCTGGAGTACCGGGGCGGCCTCATGACGGTCGATCTCCTGCCGAAGATCCAGATCGAGATCGTGGTAAAAGCAACGGAGCTGGACGATCTCATTTCCACTATTATGGAGTCAGCAAAGACCGGCAAGATCGGGGACGGCAAGATCTTCGTGATGCCGGTTGAGAAGGCGATCCGGATCCGCACCGGAGAGACCGAAATATAACGTTTTTATTTTTTTATCCGCTCGTGGATCGTGAATGCATCGAGCACCTGCAATGTCATCCCGGCCCCGAGGGTGGGTTGAATTGTCTCGAGCCAGAGGAAGAACCCGACCTTTGGCGGCGTCGGGCGTTCGAACTTGAAATGCCCGTCCTTCATCTGGATCAGTTTGTGGTACTCTTTCTTCTGCCGTGAGCGCAGGTAGATGATCAGCTCGTAATTGGGAAGATCTGTTGCAACGATCGCTTTTGAATAGAGTTTCGGGAATTCTTCAAACGTGATCTTCTTTCCTCTCACGGTCATCCCGTAGTTGTCGATCACGGCCCTGATCGCCGGTGGGAAGAGACCGCCATACAGGATTTTTTTCACCAGTTGCCCGGTTGTATCGGAGATTACCGGGGCTATCCGGCTCCCGGGCTTCTTTGCCGTCTCCGAAAAGAGCCGGTTCTTCACTTCATCATGGTAGCGCTTGTAATCGAACGGGTGCTTCATCTGAATGTCGGTTGCCCGGATCAGTTTTGGGTGGTTCTCCGGCAGGTTGTAGATAATACGCGGCCGGTAATGCTTGACGAGTGACTTGATCTCTTCGCAGGAGCTCGTGTGGATGATCGCATTGGTTTTATCTTTTGCAAGACGTTTAACAACAGAATAATTCGAGAGGTCAATGGATGATACGAGCAGGAACGGTGTGATCTTCTGGCCGTAGAGATACCCGAGGAGTTTTTTCTTGTACGCGATCTCGATCTCGAACTCCTTGAGATCGGATGGCGACGTGACCACCTCGGCAAAGGCGACATGGTTGTCGGAATCCATCAGCAGCATATCGAACTCGGCAAGGTCCTGGCCGTTGCCCCGGATGGTGATGTCGCCGTACTTGGAATAGAAGAGCCCGTTCTGCCCGAGCCGGACATTCTCGCGCCGGTCCGGGGCATCGGCGCCTTTCATTGCAAGATACCGGATCGTGTCGGACTTTTTTGATATCTCAAGGAACATCTCGTACACGATCGCCTCGAACCAGCGCCCCTCGGCGGTCCGCATCGGCTCGATATCGGGCGAGAAGAGTTTTTTCCGCTCGAGCTTGTGCATATGCCGCGTGGCATTGATGGCGATGGCGGCCGTTGGTTTAAAATGCCGGAAATTGGTGTTCAGCCACGGGATCATGA
>NZ_PIZH01000133.1 GCF_002835825.1 Methanoregula sp.
AGAAGCCTGATGGCTTCTTCTCATCCTCCAGGCCTGATGGCCTGTCGGACTTCGAAGTTTCGAGGGTTCTCAAACCCGAGAAATGAGAAGAATCCGTCAGGATTCTTCGAAGAAGCCTGATGGCCTCTTCTCATCCTCCCAGTCTGATGACTGGTCGGATTTCGAAGATCCCCGATGATTATCTCACCCTCTTTTTTGACCCAGGTAATTCATGGATCACGGCGGCTCCTCCGGCATCTTCTTCGTGATATACCATGCATGCAACCCGAGGATAATGTAAATCGGGAAGAGGATGCCGTAGGTATTCGTCTCGCCATAGTACTTGAAGATCCAGACCGTGGCGGTGATGTCGATCTGGAAGATCATGATCCCCCACCATTTGCCAAGATACCCGTAGCCCAGTCCGGGTAACAGGAAATTGAGGACCCCGGCAATGAGGGGATTTTTCCGGAGCCGTGGGCGCCGGCACAGTCCCCGCGGGAGGAGCATTTGGGGGACTCCACACTTCTGCGAGGCGAGCATGGCCTCCCATCTTACCTGCCGGTCCTCATCCCCCAGCGCGTGGAGGAGGGCAGGTCCCGCATCGCTGCTCCCGATTGCGCCAAGCGCCCGGGCTGCTTTGCACCGCAGGTCTGCATCCATATCGGAGAGGAGCCACGTGAGTACCGGAACTGCAGGAGCCCCGAGCGCGGAAATCTGTTCCCAGTCCTGCATCCCGGCAGCGTACCAGGCCCGGTCATCGTCTGTTTCCGGGACATACCCTGCATTCGACAGGGAGACTGCCGATGCGTACCGGACGTACTTGTCCTGGTCACGGAGCGAAGAGAGAAGCACCGGGACCGCTCCCGTGCCCTCGATTTGCCCGAGCGCAATACAGGCCTGCCACCGGATCTCGCCGACGGGATCCTTTGTCAGGGCGGCCAGCGCATCCAGTGCCTGCGCATCGCCGATCTGCCCCAGCGCAGCAATGATCCCCAGGCGCCGGGCGCGGTTCCGTGTCCTGAGGGCCGCGATCAGAGGGCCGGTTGCAGGCGAACCCATCCGTGCCAGCGCTTCCGCTGCTGCTGCCTGGACGTGCGGTTCGCGTGATGCAAGATGGCGGATGAGCGCAGGGATGTCGCGCTGCTCTTCCAGTACCCCGATATTTGGCGTTCGTTCTGGAAACAGGTCCTGGAGCACCATCAGCATCACCCGCGATCAGAGATCCTCCGTGCAAGATAGTACGTGTGCAGGCCGAGCACCGCAGTCACGGGATAGGCAACAAGGTACGGAAAGAACGGGCCGGTTGCCAGCTGTGCAAGCACAATCACCGACATGTAACTCATGAAGACCGGAAATCCCCACCATTTCCCGATGTAGTTGTACCCGAGACCAAGGAAGAGGAAGTTCAGGATGCCGGCAGCGAGCGGGTTGGGGCCGGGGCGGTTGCGGGAAGCAAGAAAGAAGGGCATGCGGGAGGGGGTAATGCCGCAGTTCATCGCTGCAAGGACGGACGCCCAGCGGACGCCCGGATCGCGGTCCCGGATGCCGGCCTCGCATGCCCGGCACCCTTCACCCGCACCGATCTCCCCGATGAGCGAGACTATCCGTGACCGGATAGCGGGATCGGGATCATGTGAGATATCACAGAGCAACGGGACTGCGAGAGGACCTGCGTTCCTGACCGCGTCCCAGTCGCACCGGGCAATACGGTAACGGATGCGATCGCTTTCATCCTCCGGTTCCCACCCGAGCCTGTCAAGCGAGACCGCGGCTGCGTACCGAAGGTATTTTGCATTGTTGTGGAGCAGGCGGACCAGGGAGGGGATAGCCTCAGGCGATCCGATCTCCCCGAGGGCGAAGACTACGGCGCAGAGAAACTCGCTGTGCTTCTCCTTCTCAAGGTGAGCGATGAGCGGCCGGGCCGATGCCGGGTCCCCGATGCCAGCGAGTGCTTCGATGGCGCCAAGGCGTACGAGGGCCCGGGGAGATTGCAGGCCAGAAAGAAGGTCAGGTACTGCCACAGGTCCGATTGCAATAAGGGCTTTAGCAGCACGCGTCCGTGTCACTTCATCCGGATCTGCAAGGCACCGGACAAGTGCCGGAACATCCCGTACAGCAATCAGGTTCCCGATATCCGCAGGGGGCCGGAAGAGACGATTGACAGGCGGCATGTAACTGGTGCCTTGTTCTGAATGTGTGAGTATGATGCCGGCGCGATAATCAAGGTTATGCCCATGCTATCATGATCCTCACTCGAAATCCCTGCTGCAATTAGAAGTACACCGTCCGACCCCCCTCATCCCTCCACGGTGATTACTGTGCCTGCTTCGAGAGAGAAACGGCTTGGTTTACTGAGGAATGGCGAGCCCCTGAGGGGGGGTCGGGCGGTGTACTAAATGAAAATTTGTGCTGCCAGATCGAGAAATAATCACATTTCACGGTGAGAACCATTCGACCCTGCACCAGGATGCGAGAGCTGATGTACACCGCCCGACCCCCAACTATGGAAGACGGGCACAGATTCCTGGACGTGCTCCTGGCTCTTGCCAGGGTTCACCAATGCTGGATTGGCGATGTCGGGAACAGGTCCGGGCAGACCGTTACAGAAATTACCTTGAAAAAAAGAGTATCAGATCTTCTCGTCTGATATCTTGGCAAACGTCATGGAGGAGATTCCGGGCAGGCCGCGGAGTTCTTCGAGCACGGGTTGCGGCACGGAGCTGTCCACATTCAGGATCATGAGCGCCGGTTCCTTCGGGTTGAACCGGCCGACCTGCATGCCCGCGATATTGATATTGTTCTTCCCGAGCACGGTTGCCGCCCGGCCGATGACGCCGGGCTGGTCCACATGCTTTGAGACGAGCAGGTGGCCCTCGGGGATCAGGTCCATCGTGTAGCTGCCGACTGCAACGATCCGGCTCCTGCCCTTCTGGAACACCGTGCCGCTGACCGACTCCTCACCCTTGTCGGTCCGGATCTTTATGGTGATGAGGTTCTTGAATCCCCTGGCTTCTTCCGTCACGGTCTCGCTGACCTGGATGCCGCGCTCTTTTGCAACGAACTCCGCGTTGACGATGTTGACCGGCTGCTGGAGGATCGGGTCGAGAAGCCCTTTGAGGGCAAGCCGGGTAACGAACTTCATGCTGCCGGCATAGGCCGAGAGCTCGCCGCCATAGATGCACTCGACCGATGAGAGCCTGCCACCTGCCACCTGCACCGCGAACCGGCCCATCTTCTCCGCAAGCTGGGCAAAGGGCTGGAGGGCTTCCGTGTGCTCTGAGGGGATCATGGGGGCGTTCACCACATACTTCGCGGATCCACCCTTTAATACATCGACGCACTGCTTTGCCACTTGGACTGCGACATTCAGCTGGGCCTCAACCGTGCTTGCGCCAAGGTGCGGGGTGACGATGACGTTATCGAGGGTGAGGAGCGGGGACTCGGTCGGGGGCTCCTGCTCGAAGACATCGAGGGCCGCTCCCGCAACCTTGCCCGACTTGATAGCATCGTAGAGCGCCTTCTCATCGATGATGCCGCCGCGGGCGCAGTTAATGATCCGCACGCCGTCCTTCATTGTTGCAATGCTCTTCTCGTTGATGACATGCGTTGTCTCGGGGATGAGCGGGGTGTGGACAGTGATGACGTCAGCGACCGTGAAGAGCTCTGCCATCGACATCATCTGCACGCCAAGCTGGGATGCCCGTTCCTGCGTGATGAACGGATCGTAGGCCACGCACTTCATGTCCATAGCCTTTGCCCGCTTTGCCACCTCGCGGCCGATCCGGCCAAAGCCGACGATCCCCAGCGTCTTCTCGTTCAGTTCCACGCCCATGAACTTCGAGCGCTTCCACTCCTTCTTCTTTAAGCTTGCGTTCGCCTGCGGGATGTTCCGGGCGAGCGACTGCATCATCGCCATCGTGTGCTCGGTAGCAGCAAGGGTGTTGCCCTCGGGTGCATTCGCAACAATGATCCCCATGCGGGTTGCTGCGTCAACGTCGATGTTGTCGACTCCCACGCCGGCACGCCCGATGAACTTCATCTTCTTTGCAGCCCCGATAACCTTTGCATTGACATCGGTGCCGCTCCGCACCAGCAGGGCATCGTAGTCCCCGATAATGTTGCAGAGCTCGTCCTCTTTCAAGTCCGTTTTAACATCCACGTCAACGGCAGCCCGGAGGATGGCGAGCCCCTCTTCCGCCAGCGGATCGCTGACGAGCACTCTCGCGTTTGCCATAAAAACCCATACAATATCGGCACCGTACTTAAAGAGGATTATTCTTTTATGGCTGGCACTTTTTTTGTGCCGGCCAGGTCTTCGGCACGGTCTGTCGCGGGAACACCTGCACCGGGGGGTCCGTATATCAGAACCCTTAAACAGGGCGCCGGCAAGATCATAAGTGGTGCGAGCAATGAAAGATGTGCCCAATATTCTCTGGCTCGAGGAGATCAGGAAGGAGGATATCATATCCACAGGGGGCAAGGGTGCCTCCCTTGGGGAGATGGCCTCCATCGGCCTTCCCGTCCCGAAGGCCTTCGTGGTCACCGCCCAGGCATTCCGCAGGTTTTTAGTCGAGACCGGCCTTGAAAAGAAACTGTATGCAGCATTCGAGAACCTCGATGTCGAGAACAACGAGGCGCTGGAGAAGGCGGCAGAGAATGCAAAGAACCTTGTCTTAAAGGCGAAGATGCCGGCGGCAATCCGCGACGATATTAAAAAGTCGTACAAGAAGATGGGCGACGACCTGATCGTTGCTGTCCGTTCGAGCGCAACCGCCGAGGATTTGCCGGATGCCAGTTTTGCCGGCCAGCAGGAGACATACCTCAATATCAAAGGCGAGGCCGCACTCGTCTCGTCGGTCCACCACTGCTGGGCGTCGCTCTACGGGGCCCGGGCCATTTATTACCGGGCTAAACAGGGGTTCGACGACCACACGGTCAACATCGCGGTCGTTGTCCAGCAGCTGGTCCACTCGGAGAAGGCCGGTGTGATGTTCACCTCCCACCCGATCACGGGAGAGCCCCAGACCATCATCGAGGGTTCGTGGGGTCTTGGAGAGGCGGTTGTTTCCGGCGCGGTTTCACCGGACAAGTATGTCTTCGACCAGCGGACGGAGAAGGTTGCAGATACCTACATTGCCAACAAGAAGGTCGAGATCATCGCAGACGGCGACCACGGTACGAAGCTTGCTGACGTGCCGAAGGACCGGCAGGATGCCCAGGTCCTCTCCGATGAGGAAGTTGCCAAGCTCGCCATGTACGGGAAGATCGCGGAGAACCATTACGGGGTGCCGCAGGATGTTGAGTGGAGCGTTGTGAAAGGGACGATCTACATCCTCCAGTCACGGCCGATTACGACAATAGGAAAGAAGGAAGGAAAGGGCATGTCACAGAAATCAGATGCAAAGATCATCTTAAAGGGACAGGGGGCTGCCCCGGGGATCGCCTCCGGTAAGGTCATCATCATCAGGGATGTGAAGGACACCGGTACGGTCAGGGAAGGGG
>NZ_PIZH01000134.1 GCF_002835825.1 Methanoregula sp.
GGCATCCTGGTTGGATGAGATCCCAGTCACCCGTGTGAGAGATTGTAATGAACGGCTCCCTGTCAGATGGGAACGAGAATACGATTGATATTTTCGTTCTGAGTACAAGTACAACCGGTTCACCCCTGCAGGCCCGCGACCTGGAAAACCTGGGTTACCGGGCAACCTTCTTTTCCGACACCCAACAATTGTTCGAATCGCTGCGGTCGGGGAAACCCAACCTCCTGATCTGCGATTCGGTAACGCTCCGGCAGGAATCCTACGATCTCTGCCGTACCCTCAAGGCAGATTACGATCTCTGGGTCGTACCGGTCCTCATTGTGACCAGTGCATCGAATCTTGCCGATCTCCTCCACGTGCTCGATTGTAATGCGGATAATTTCATCGCATCTCCTTACGATCCATCCTATTTCGCGGCACTGGTCGAGGGCATGCTGAGCACTCCCGTTGAGCGCCCCACCCCCGATCAGATCAAGACCCAGTTCAAGATCCAGCATGACGACCACCAGTTTGTCGTGACCGCAGACCGGCGCAGGCTGCTGGAGTTCCTCCTTTCCTCGTTCGAGATCGCAGTGACCCGTTCCGGGGACCTCATCCGCATCACCGGCGAGAGGGAGAATCTCTCGGCATCGCTTGCGAGACTGGAGGAGCGGGTCCGCGACCAGTCGCAATCCATCGAGGCGCTCAATGCAACACTCCGCCAGAAGGAACAGGCCATCGGGACGCTGACGACAGAGGGGGCAGAGAAAGACCTGAGGAACCAGGAGAGCCGCGATGAGATCCGCAGGCTGGAAGCGGAGATCGAGACCGGGAAGTCCCATATCGCAGACGCCGAGGGGGAGATACACCGGCTCACCCGTGAGGCGGCTGAGCTTTCGGAGCGCTATTCCGATGAGACCGGTGACCTGGGCCGGCAGCTTGCAACCATCTCGGAACACCTCGCGGCAACGAGCGCCGATCTCAAGGCAGCAGAAGAGTCCCTTGCCCTCGAGACCTCAAAGAAGACCAATGCAGAGATGCTCCTTTCAGAGACAACCGCCAGGAAAGAGCAGGCAGAGAAGATGGCCTATGAACTCACCCTTGAGGGAGATCAGTTGCGGGCCGATCTCCTTTCCGAGAGAGAGCGGGTGCAGAACCTGGTAACCGAGATAGCCGGACTCACCGATGCGAACAGGAAAAGCGGCGAGGAGCTGACAGGGAAAATCCGGGAGCAGGAGGAGGTCATACGGGATCTTGAAGACCGCATTTCCACAAGGGAAAAAGAGCTGGAGGCAGAGAAATGCCGTTCCAGTGCCCTTGAACAACAGGTGGCAGATCTCGGCACCGGTAAGCAGAAAGTCGAAGACGAACTGCGGATCTGCAGGGAAACCTTCGCAGCAGAGACTGCTGTTCTCAAGGAGAGACTTTCCCGGGTTACTGAATCTCTGGAGGCACGGGAGCTGGACAGTGCAGGGTTGAAGACCGAACTCGACGCTGTGACCGGCGCACGCGACACGGCAATCGCCGAGAGCACAACGCTCACGCAGGAACTGGCCGGGCTGAAGGAGACACTGTTGCAGGCCAAACAAGCACTCCAGGCGGCAGAAGCGCAGAAAGCAGAAGGGATACGGGAGCGGGAAGCAGCAGTAAACGAAGCGCAGGACAGGTACGAGGCGTTACAGGGGGAGCTCGACGACGCCAGGAAGGAGCTGGACCGGGTTCTTGCTGACCGCGATGCTGCCCTTGTAACACGATCCGCAGCAGAGAGCACCCTTGAAGAGGCTTCCGTGCGCATACGGAACCTTGAGGCAGAGCTCGAATCTGCCGGCGCTCTCCGTGCAGAAACATCCCGCCAGGTGGAATCCCTCAGGGCGGCTCTCGAACAGGCCGAAGCTGACTCAAAGGAGCTGGAGGCGGGACTTGCCGCGGCACGTACCGCTCATACCGGTTCCCGGACAGAGGTAACAACCCTTACGAATGAGCTTGAGCAGGTGAGAGCGGAGCAAGAAACCCTTGTAAAGGAACGCAACAGCCTGGAAGCATTGCTCACGGAAGAGAGACAGGAGAGGGAACAGATCGCCGCCGAACGGGAAAAGGCAGCAGCCGAACGTGATTCCTTTGCTTCTGCACTGGCAAAGGAGGAACAGGAACGTCGGACTGCCGAATCTGAGCGGGAGCGCTTCCAGAGGTTGCTTGCATCGGCAGAGGCAACAGGGAAAACCCGTGAGGCCTCATTATCCGATACCCTCCGTGAGCTGAACGCGGAGCTTGACCAGACGCACGCAACGGTGCGGCAACTCAAAGATCAGGTGGCATCACTGTCGCGGGAAAAACAGGTGGCAGAGGAGAAGGTTGCCAGTCTTGAAAGTGAGATCGCCCATGCCCGGTCGGCTCTTGCCGACGAATGGGAAAGCCACATGGATGCGCAGGAACGCCTCGTTGCCAGCTCGGCGGCAGGCTCCCCCCGGTTCAGTTCCCTGCAGGAGAAAGAACTTGAGTCCGAGAAGGCAAAGAAGCGGGAGCTGGTTGTAAAAGGTCCTGACCTGCCGGTAAGCATCGGAAAGCAGCCGCAGTCCCTGAGCGCGGTAAGAATTCCGGGCACTGCCCCGCCTGCCGAGCCGCAGATCAAAAATGTCGAGGACCTCTTTGAAGACGAGCCGGAAGAGTCTGTTGAGAAGGAGCTGCCGCAAGTCTCCATCATCCAGGAAGTTGCGGGCGGGGAGGAGGCACCCGAAGACGAGAATCCTGCCATGCCCCGGCCCGGTGACGATACAGGATACGATGACGTGGATGAGGTTGAGACATCCGTGGAGGACATCCAGGTAGAGGAGGATCTGCCCGATGACAATGAAATGGCAGCAGCCCCCACGGGCTATGGCGCGAGCATCCCGCTTTCGGGGATCGCCTTCAACCGCGCCCAGTGGCTTGACCTCCTGAAATGGGCCCACCACTCGGGAACACTTTCGCAGGAGCAGAGGATGCAGATCGTGAAGATGGGCCGGCTCATCCAGAAAGGCAGGAAACTCACCCGGAAACAGGATGAGCAGGTAAAAGAGATGCTCGCTCTCGTCCGGGCGCAGGGCTACCGGTTTTCCTGATTCTTTCCGTTCCCTGAACCTCAGGTTTCGGCAGGGAATGGTTATCGCACAGGATCACTCACCCGGATAACATAATTCATTCAGGAGCGGCAATGGCCATCAACAGGAAACGACCGAAAACATTTGAAAAGAACAAAAAAACAGAGGAAAAGAATTCGGATCACAAGCTTCTCATGGTGCTTGCGGGGGCAGTGATCCTCGCGTTCCTGATAATCTATATCCTCATCCAGACGTCCCCGGCCTGAAACAACAACAAAAAGATCCCTCCCGTTTCACCAGGAGGGCATATCCCTGCCCTTTCCCTTAAAATCAGAGGGATGGATCGATAGCGTAAGGCAGGTGCCCGATATCGATCCTCACCACATTCCCCGGATCTCGTCCATCTCATCCATGCCTGTTGAGCGCAGCCAGACGTACAGGAGCCGGGCGCGGTTCGCATCAGATGATGCCGCACCGATCACGATCGGCATTTCACGCCAGAACCCCGCGGGGCTCCGCATCTTCATATCCGTTGCCATCATGGCGGTTCACCTCACATCCTTCACTCGTTCTTCCCTAATTCCCGGTGGGCAAAGTAGTGATCCAGTTCCCGGGACAACCGGCTGAGTATCTCCTGCTGTTCCTTCAGGCCGTTTTGCAGCTCGGAATGTGTGGTCCGCGATCCGGTTGTCGATGGATTCCTGGATGAGTCGTCCATTCCGTAACACCTTTGTCCAGCACCTGTCCGAGCGCAGGCATTTTGCCTTGCGTTTTGGTGCAACACAGGAATTTGTGCAAAAATACCTTGATAAACCATATTATTTGCATTGCATATACGCACGGCGGATTCGAAGGATTTATACAATACCCCGGAGAACAGTGTAATTAACGAGGCGAACGATGGAGGAGTTTCAGGAAGACATCCAAAGGATCCGGGAGCTGCTGGCCGCAAACAGGGAGGGGTTGAGCATCACGGATATCTCCTCCGTGCTGGATATCAACCGGAACACGGTTGCCAAGTACATGGAGATCCTCCAGATCCAGGGGGCCGCTGACGGAAGGAAGCGGGGCACATCCAAGGTATTCTTTCTGACAGAACGCATCCCTGCAGTATCGCTGAAAAAAGTCTGCTCCCGCCCCTATTTTGTCGTTGACATGGACGGGACGATCAGTGATGCAAATTACGAGTTCTGCACCCTTGCCGGGATCACCCCGGACCAGCTGATCCGGCAGTCATCGGAAACGGTTCCACTCAATCTGCCGGACGGGACTGCACTCCAGAATCTTATCAGAACAGCCCTGAAGGGTTCAGAGCAGCGGGCCCGGGCACAGGTCCGGCAGGGAGACCGGATCGTGCCGGTAACCCTTGTCATGATACCGGTTGTCTTCCCGGATGGCAGGCCCGGCGTATCCGTCATCGCTGATCCCGAAAATCCCGCCTATGAACCCCAGAGGAAAAGCCACCCCCCCGATGATCTCCTGGCACTCCTGGATGACGAGATGGAATATGTTGTCCGGAGGACCGCGGAGGGAATCACCCTTTACGTGAACGATACCTACTGCCGTGCCGTTGGAAAGAGCCGGGAGGAACTGGTAGGACGCCCCTTCAAACCCCTGGTCTCTCCTGAGGACACCGGGCGAATCCAGGAACACCTTGCCCGCCTTACCACAAAATACCCGGTCGGCACGATCGAATATAAGGCAGTCATGGCAAACGGGGAACTCCGGCACCAGCGGTGGCAGGACCGTGCGCTATTCAATGCCCGCGGCGAACTGGACGCGGTGAACTCGTTTGGTATCGACATCACCGAGCAGGTCATAACAGCCCAGAAACTGAAAAAAGCCCACGAGACACTCGAAGAATCGATCATCCAGCGGACGGAAGAACTGCGGGGCATCAACCGCCAGCTCTATGCGGAAATTGCACAGCGGGAACGGATTGAGGAGCAGCTGCTCCTTGCGCAGTTTGCGATGGACAAGGCAACCGACATGGTCTTCTGGATCGGCCAGGACGGGCGGATCCGGTATGCCAACGATGGTGCAGCAACAGACCTGCGGTATGAAAAGTCCGGGCTCATTGAGAGATTTTTTGGCGATATTCTCGGGGAATACTCTCCCGAAGAATGGGACCGGCTCTGGCAGGAGTTAAAACGCGGGGGGCAGGTCTCCCGCGAGACGTTCCTGGTGAAAAAGGACGGCGCCCGGGTGCCCGCTGATGTCAGGCTCACGTATTTCGAATACCGGGGCAGGGAGTTTGTATACTGTTCATCCCGCAATCTTTCAGAGCGGATACGGACGGACCAGGCGCTGAAAGAGGCCAACAAGAAACTCAATGTCTATTCAAGCATTGCCCGTCACGATATCCAGAACAAGATCACCGTCCTTCTTGCCTATCTCGGCAGGACAAAGA
>NZ_PIZH01000135.1 GCF_002835825.1 Methanoregula sp.
CGGCTCGGGGAAGACACCGCTCCTGAGGGCGATCAGCCGCGTGATCCCCTCCAGCGGGATCCTTGAACTGGACGGCAGGCCGGTCAGCGGGTATACCCCGTCCGAGCTGGGCGCTGTTCTCGGCTTTGTCCCGCAGGACGAGGACCGGCCGTTTTCCTATACGGTCCTGCAGGTCGTCCTGATGTCGCGGTATGCACGGGCGAGCAGGTTTGCCTCGCTCTCACCCGATGATTATGCCCTGTGTTACAACGCGCTTGACCGGACCGGCATCACTCACCTTAAGGACCGGTCGATCCGCGCCCTCTCCGGGGGCGAGTGGCAGCGGGTGCTCATTGCCCGCGCCCTTGCACAGGACACGCCGGTGATCCTGCTGGACGAGCCCACATCCCACCTTGACCTCGCGCACCAGGCCGGTATCCTCACGCTTGTCCGGGCCCTTGCCCGTTCCGGGAGGACCGTCATCGGCGTTTTCCACGACCTCAACCTCGCCCTGCAGTACTGCGACCGGCTCCTGATGATCCAGGGCGGGCATATTGTTGCCGACGGGGCACCGGGGGATGTCCTGACACCGGAAAAAGTGCGGGAAGTCTACGGGGCCGAAGTGGTCGCCACCTCGCACCCGGCAACTGGCCGGACCATCCTCGTGCCGCTCGATACCCGGAATAATGGTGACAATTCTTTTGAGAAACAAAAGGTGCTTGTCATCTCCGGCGGGGGGAGCGGGGGCGATCTCCTCCGTTTCCTCAGCCACAACGGGTACTCCGTCTCGGCCGGCATCCTCGCGACCACCGATTCGGACTATGCCGTGGCAAAGGTGCTTGCCATCCCGTGCATCCCTGTCCTCCCCTTCTCGCAGATCCCGGCGCATGCCCTGGAAAAACTTAGACGGCTGGCGGTACAGGCCGACCGCATCGTCCTTTCTGTGCATCCTGTCGGTACCGGCAATTACCCGGTCCTTGAAATTCTCCAGGGCATGGATCCCGGGCGCCTCGTTATCCACCTTCCGGATGGCAGGGAGTTCTCGTCGTTCGACTTTACCCGGGGAAAGGCTGCCAACGCCTATGCTGCACTCTGTAGTGCCGGGGTATCCTGCACCGGGACCTGTGACGGGATCCTTGCAATCCTGGAAGGGAATCCCGGCAACCCTCCGGAATCTTCGGGGAATACACCATGACACGCTCGTTCTTTCTCTCAACATTCTGCTGTATGGACCGTCCGCTGGATGCAGCGCTTGAAACCCTTTCCCCCCGCACGGGCCACGTCGAGATCGTAGCGGACGGGCCCCATGACATTCTCGCGGATCCTGGGCCATGCAGCCAGTATGACTGCTCATATTCCGTCCATGCGCCGACAAGCGAGATCAACATCGCTTCGGTCAACGAACGTATGCGACAGTCCTCGGTTGCCGTCCTCGGTGACGTGATGACAGCCTGTGCTATCATTGGCGCCCGCCACCTTGTTGTCCACCCGGGGTATGCCGCGTATGAGCAGGTCCGTGACCGGTCGTTTGCCTCTCTGCTCCGTTCGCTTGACGATCTCTCACGGCTCCAGGAGGAGCACGGGGTCCGTGCCTGTGTCGAGAACATGGGCTCGTGGGAATGCTGCCATTTCCGGACTCCCGCCCTCCTCCCCGAACTGGATACCCGCGGCCTTGGTTTTGTCCTCGATTGCGGCCATGCCCGGCTGAACGGGAACCTCGACGCGTTCCTTGCCACCGGGCAGTGCTGCCATGTCCACCTCCACGACAATGGCGGAACGAACGATGACCATGATGCCTGTGGCAGCGGCACCATCGACTTTCCCTCCCTTCTCGATTCGGTCCCTTCGCATGCAACCCTTGTTGTTGAGACACGCGAACTGGCTGCCGCGGACCGCAGCCTTACGTATCTGTCCTCATGGAAAGACGGAGCCCTGACATGATATCACGAACAACCCCCTTCCACAATCCACGGGCAACCCTGATCGCTGCCCTGCTGCTCGTTTCCTGCTGTGTCCTCCCGGTTTCTGCTGTTACGGTGACCGACGATGCCGGGACACACGTCACGCTCAATGCAACGCCCCAGCGGATCGTATCGCTTGCCCCTTCCAACACTGAGATCCTTGCCGCCCTCGGCCTGACCGGCCGCCTCGTGGGGATAACCGATGCCTGCAATTATCCCCCCGAAGTGAACACCGTCCCCCGCATCGGGGGATATTCCGCAATCAGCACCGAGAAGGTCTCGGCAGCGAGGCCCGATCTGGTCATCGCATCGGATATAACTCCGGCAGAAACGACAGCCCGGCTCAGGGCGCTCGGTCTCACCGTGGTGGTCGTTGCGCCCCGGAACATCGATGACATGATCCGGGATATCCGGCTGGTCGGGGCCCTGACCGGCACGGATGCGGAGGCTGATCGGCTGGCATGGAACCTCTCGTCGCGCCTCGCAGATGTGGGGCCGGTGCAGCCGGCAGGCACCCGCCCGACCATAGCGCACGTGGTATGGAACAACCCGCTGTACGTGAGCGGGAACGATACCCTCCAGAACGACGTGATCGAACATGCGGGTGGAACGAATGCCTTTTTTCGGGTGAGCGGGTGGGGCACGGTCTCCCTTGAGGAGTTCTTGATGACGAACCCGGATATCATCATTGTCAACGGTGGCGGCGGTATGGACAACAAAACCCGTGACGTGATCCTCGAGGATTTCATGACACGTCCGCAATATGCCTCGCTCTCTGCCGTGAAGAACCATCACGTTTATGCCGTGAAGACTGATACCATCAGCCGAGCAGGACCACGGATCGTCGATGCAACCGAACAAGTGGCAGCCGATGTACGGGAGATGACGCAAACCGGAAAAGGGGAACCGGCAGGGGTGGCCCCGACCGCCAGAACGCCGGGGTTCTGTGCAGCAGGGACGGTTCTTTTCATCGCCGCGTCCGTGTTCCTGGTCCAGCGGAGACGGTGATATGGATACGGCATCCGGAGATTCGGGGGAGGACGGTATCATGACCGCCTTCCCCCGGCTCGTCATTGCCGGAACGGAGAGCGGCTGCGGTAAGACCTCCGTGGCGAGCGGGCTGATGGCAGCATTCAGGGAGCGAGGTCTCACCGTCCAGCCGTTCAAGACCGGCCCGGACTTCATCGATCCCACCCATCATACCCGGATCTGCGGCAGGACCTCGCGGAACCTCGACCCGTTCATGATGGGAGAAGAGGGTGTCCAAAAGACCTATGTTACCGCATCTGCGGGTGCGGATATCGCGGTTATCGAGGGAGCAATGGGCCTCTTTGACGGGATCGATGGTTCTGACTTCAGCAGTACGGCTCACGTGGCACGGCTCCTCACTGCCCCGGTCGTGCTGGTTGTCAGCGCTGCTGCCTCCGCCCGGAGCGTCCACGCCGTTGTCCGGGGGTTCCGCGACTTCGATCCCCGGGTCAGGATTGCCGGGGTCATCTTCAACCGGCTCGCCACGACAAAGCACCGCGCTATGATCGCGGCAGAAGAGTTCGTCCCTCCCCTGGGCTATATCCCCCTGCAGCAGGGGCCCGGGGTGCAGAGCCGCCACCTCGGCCTTGTCATGGCGCACGAATCCGATGGGATGCAGTCGTACGGGCAGGTTGTGCGGGAATCGTGCGACCTTGATGCAATTCTTGCGGTTGCCCGCGGTGCTCCGCCGCTTTCAGCCCCGGGTTGTGCCATGGCCAAAAAAACCGGGAACCGGGCTGTCATCGGTGTTGCCCGCGACAATGCGTTCTGCTTTTACTACCAGGACAACCTTGACCGGCTCGCCCGTGCCGGTGCGGAGCTACGGTTCTTCTCGCCCATGGACGATCATCTTCCCGATATGGATGCCCTCTATCTCGGCGGGGGATATCCGGAGCTATATGCCGGAGAATTCGAAGCATCCCCCTGCCGGCACGTCATCCGCGATCTTGCAGAGCATGGAATGCCCATCTATGGCGAGTGTGGCGGCCTGATGTATCTGGGCAGGGCCATCAGGACCGATCGTGAGTATCAGATGGCCGGGATTCTTCCGGCCTGCACGGAAATGACATCGCGGATCCAGGCACTGGGCTATGTGAAAGGGACCTTTTCCGGTCCTGCCGGGTTCTGGGCAGGTGGCTCCCGGGTCCTCGGCCACGAGTTCCATTTCTCCCGAACCGTATGCGACCCGGATGCCCGGTTCGCCCTGCGACTCGGGCAGGGAACAGGAATCCTCGACGGGAACGACGGGCTGATCGAACAGAACACGATCGGGACGTACACTCATGCCTATTTCAGCGACTCCTTCTGCGAACAGTTTGTTGCGGCAGCCGAGGCGTTCCGGGGGATCCGGTGAATGGACGCTGGCAGGGCCGACCTGACGGGACCGATGATTGTCGTGTTGCCGGGCAATGAGCAGGTTGAAAACCACGGGACAACGCTTGTGGTCAGGTTCAAAGGACCGCGGAAGGTTCTTTCCACATCATGGCTGAATGGCGGTTACCGTACGGATCTCCACGCAGTCTTCAATCACCAGATCCCGCGTGAGGCATGCGAGTCCTGCCATAATGGCGGGAGCGTGCGGGAATACCTCGAAGAAGTTGCCCGCGGTCTCGGGTTCGATTCGGAGAGTGTCACCGGCCTGGTCACCCGGGCGGAGATGAGGAATACCGCAGTTATCACAGAACAGTTCCGGGACCTCACGGTCACTGCCATCGTAACGGCCGGGATCGACAAGAACGGCGGGCGGGCCGGTGATCCTGCATCGTATTACGAGGACGGGAACTCCTTTGAGCCGGTCGGGGGGACCATCAACACCATCCTCGTCATCGGGGCCGACCTGCCGGAGCACGCGATGGCCCGGGCCCTGATGACTGCTGCCGAGGCAAAGGCTGTGGCCCTCCAGCAGCTGATGGCCCGGAGCCTGTACTCCTGCGGGATCGCTACCGGTTCCGGTACCGACATGATCGCCATCGTGTCCGATCCTGGCTCGCGGCTCCACCTCACTGATGCCGGGAAGCACGCGAAACTCGGCGAACTGATCGGCAGGACGGTGATCCGGGCAACGACAAAAGCGCTGGAGGAGGAGACCGGGCTCTCGGCGGAATCGCAGCGGGACGTGCTGGTGCGGTTGTCCCGGTTTGGCGTGACGGAAGAATCCCTCTGGACTGCCTCTTCTCCATCTCCCGGGGAACAGAGAGATGGGGAAGACCGCGAACGGTTCCTTCGCACCCTGCGTTCCCGGGCAACCGATCCAATGTTCCTTGCCCGGGTGACTGCTGCCCTCCATATCGTTGATGAGGAATCCTGGGGGCTCATTCCCCGGAATGATGCCAGCCTGGCGATCCGGTCATTTTCCGGAAGCGGAAATGTGGCAGAATCTCCCGACAACTGCAGCGACGAGGACCCGCTCACCCTTGTCTGTCACATGGTTGCCGGGGAAGTGAAACAGATTGCCGGTAATCCCACACTCCGCTGATATTCCGGAGGAGGGG
>NZ_PIZH01000136.1 GCF_002835825.1 Methanoregula sp.
TTGATTGTATACTGGTTGATCGTAAACGTTGCGGCAATCGTGTGGTCAGCCATCACGTTTGTGAACGTGTAGTTCGTTATCGCTCCCTGCGATACGCTGTCCACCTGGACATCAAGGATATGGTACCCGGTATTCGCCGTTATTGTATATGCCTGGCTCCCGCCGTAGTTCACGGTTGTGATTCCTGACGGCGAGATCGCTCCATTCGGACCGGCTGTCGCATTGATTGTATACTGGTTGATCGTAAACGTTGCGGCAATCGTGTGGTCAGCCATCACGTTTGTGAACGTGTAGTTCGTTATCGCTCCCTGCGATACGCTGTCCACCTGGACATCAAGGATATGGTACCCGGTATTCGCCGTTATTGTATATGCCTGGCTCCCGCCGTAGTTCACGGTTGTGATTCCTGACGGCGAGATCGCTCCATTCGGACCGGCTGTCGCATTGATTGTATACTGGTTGATCGCAAACGTAGCCGAGATCGTATGGTTTGCCGCTATATTCGAAAACGTGTAGTTCGTCAGAGGACCGATTGATACACTATCGATAATAACATCTGATACCTTGTAACCGGTGTCCGGCGTTATTGTGTATGACTGGTTCCCTCCATAATCAACTGAGGTAATTCCTGCCGGAGAGATGGCTCCATTCGGACCGGCCGTAGCGTTGATTGTATACTGGTTGATGGCAAACGTTGCCGCAATTGTTCGGCTTGTAGTCACATTTATGAAGGTATAGGTCGTTATCGCTCCCTGCGATATGCTGTCCACCTGAACGTCAAGCACATGGTACCCTGGATCCGCAGTTATCACGTATGACTGGCTCCCGTCATACGTCACCGATGTGTTCCCTGGCGGGAAGATTGAACCGCCGGATCCCGCCGATGCTGTAATAACCGGGTTTGTCGCGAAGGTGGCACTGATAGTATGGTCTTGGTTGACATTGGCGAACGTATATTCAGAAACGGCATCAGGCAATGGGTTTCCATCAACGGTAACTTCAAGCACCCGGTAGCCAGCGTCCGGCGTTATCGTGAAGACCTGACTCGTGCCATAACTCACGCTCACTTCCCCCGATGGACTGATCGCGCCATTGGACCCGGCAGATGCAGTGATGACCGGGTTTTTGGCAAACGCAGCATAGATGGCACGACTCTTGGTGACCATGCTGAATGTGTAGGTTGAAACCGCACCCACAGAGTCACCGTCAACTACCACATCGGTGATCCGGTATCCGGAATTTGGGGTGGTGGAAAACGTCTGGCTCCCACCATAGACAACGCGCACGGCACCTGCGGGCGAAATGCTGCCACCCGCCCCTGCACCCGCCATGATGTTCATGGATGTTGATGAATTTGACACTCCGCCGAAATTTGCTGACGTCATCACCGCAGTTGTCGCAGCGCCGTCCCTTGTATACAGGATCTGGACGGTCTTCGCACCGGGGGCTTCAAATGTGAGAGTTTCCCCGGATGACCATGCCGTGTCCGTGCCTGCAGGAAGTGCGACTGTCTGGCCATCTATCCTAACCTGGAAATCGCTGTACTGGAGCGTGTCCCCCCCGTTATGGAGGATCTGGACAGTATTACCCGTATTCGAGATTACCGCTTCCAGTGCCGGAAGTTTCTGCGGGGGGGGCTGGGACAGGAGAAAAACGGATATGATCGCTATGGCTGACACTGTAACTGCAATCAGCATCACGGCACTGATAGTTTCAGAAACGCCGCGTTCGTGGGTTCTGACCCTTTCTGTCTTGTGCAGCACAGGTCATCCGACCGCCCGGGTAATCATGCAACTGAGTACTGGATTGGTATTGGGACGAAGGGGTATTTTAATCTACCATTCATAGCAAAAACAGAGAGCTGACAAAAACGGAGAATCTTGGAGAATTCCAGTCTCTCTGCGTCAGATACTCTCGCAATTACGAAAGCCGACAGAGAGGGGGTGCATCATAAAAAACCCTCCCTCTGTTTAGCCGGTCATGCGTGTAGAAAATGGGGGCGTGAATACGAACCCTAGAACGGGTAGTCCGCTGGTACTGCGACATAATCGCTGAGATCCCTGAACGTGATATCGGTTCCACCGGAAGGAACATAGAGGCCATCGCGGGCGATGACAACACCTTCAAAGGAGTCCCCGCTGAACGTAACTCTTCCTTTCGGGGCAAACAATATGCCGGAAACATGACTGCCGCCACCCGAAAGGGTGATGTCGCCATCAGCCGCGACAACAATCACATTGGATACCGTTCCTGCTACTGTTGAGGTGTAGCTGCTGGCCGAATAGATCTTCGTGTTGGAACTCAGCGGGACCGTGTTCGTGTATCCTTTATCGGAGTACCAGCTGGCGGATTTCGCCAGGGGAATCGGCAGATCAGGGACGGTGAATCCCGGCACGCTGTCCACGTGGGTGCATTTCGATTCTATTTCGGGCTTCGAATAATAGGCAGGTTTTGTCAGCGCTCCGGTATAGAACACCTGCGCATTGGTGCCAAACACGGTAGACCAGCCCAGGTTTACATCTCCATTCACGGTCACCGTATCCCGGATATTTGCACCGGCCAAATTGGCATTACCGGAAGTATTCACATTACCATAGATCATGTGGTTTCCGCTTGCGATGTTCAGGTTACCAGTCACGTACGTATTCCCTATCTTTCCGGGGTATCCCAGACTGGCACTGCCGGAGCCGAAGTTTACATCTCCATTGATATAGATGGTGTTTACCGCAATCGCTGAATTCAGGTTCAGCTCGGTTGAGTCCAGAGAACCCATTATGACAACCGTGGCATTTTCACCGGTAATCGTATCTCCCGCGAAGGATAACTTTGTCCCGTAGACAAAAACACTCTCGTTACTGACGTATTCACCAAATGACTGCACATTGGTATAATTGATTTTTGTTGCCGTGCGAGATATGCCGTACGTGACATTTGTCACGGTCAGGTTAACAGTGTAATTCCCGGCATCGGGGTACGAATACTGAGGATTCTTCTGGGTGGAGCCATTGCCATCGCCAAAACTCCAGCTCCATTGATCCACCTTGCCAACAGATGCGTCGGTGAACTGCACGGCAAGGGGCTGGTATCCCCATGTAGGAGTCCCACTGAAGTCCGCAGAGAATGGCTGTACTGTGATATAACTGACCTTTGTTACCGTGCTTGAAATTCCATAGGTGATATTTGTGATAGTCAGGGAAACCGTGTACGTTCCCGGAGTTGAGTAGGTATTTTGAGGATTCTGCAAGGTGGAGTTTTTGCCGTCACCGAAAGTCCAGTTCCACTGGTCTACCGGGCCGGCAGATGCATCGGTGAACTGTACCGAAAGGGGCTGGTATCCCCATGTAGGAGTTCCACTGAAGTCAGGGTTAATCGTGGGCGGCACGGCAGTTGTGGTAGTCGTAACAGGCGATATTGTGGTGTTCGTAGTGACACCTCCCCCGGTAATATCCGAACCCGACTGCCAGAGGATACGTGCAGACGATTTGCCTACATACAGGACCTTCACAGAGTCGGGCGTTGCCTGGTTCGCAGGCACGGTATAAACAAGGGTGTCTCCGACAAGCCAGTCTGTCCAGGGGGCACCATCGAGCCTGCTGAACGATGCGGTCAGCTCATTTCCGTCGACGATAATCCTGGTTTCGCTCTTTGGGAGCGGATCACCTCCTACATGCGTGATCAGGATGGTATTACCAGCAGTCTTCATTTCCATCGAGACGGCAGGGATCTTTTCAGGAGGAGGCTGGGAGAAGACACCGACTGCGATTATCGCGATGGCCGTTGCGACAACCGATATAAGGAGTATCGAACCAACGGCATCAGAAACCCCTTGCTGGTTCCGGAAATGATTCACTACTCATCCACCCACGCCATACAGCAATGCGGCGTACGTGGCGTTGGTGGCCACGACTTTGATGTCATAGTCGCCGGTATCGGCAGCATCGGTCCCGTGGATAATAATGTAACTCTCAGTTCCTGCAATTCCCGTCTCCGTTTCATCAGGAAGGCCGGCAACCCGGGAAGTATAATCGAAATAATTCTTCCACATTGCCCGCGCCTGATCGTCCGGTGTGTCTACTCCGATACGGATCCACTTGGTATTTGCAATCCCATCGGCGTACGGGAACGTATACAGGGAATCGAGCGTTGTCTTAACCTGGACCGGGCTGTTGCCCCCGACAACGCTGCCCCCGTACGGGTTAGTGATGCTCATTGCATTGACCGTGACAAGAGTAACCGGGCGGGATGGATTGGAATTATCCATCGAGAAGGTAATTGCCGGGGGGAGCTTGTAGGTGTTGTTGCCGTCAATCTGGGAGAGGAAGACACCACCCATCTGGTAATAGTACTCCTGCGAGATCCAGTAATTGTTCTGGGAGCGGTAATCGACGGCACCCAGCGTAATGGGAGAGATCTGATACGTTGTTTCAATAAAATTGTAGGTAATATTTCCTGTTACCGCAATGGATCCAAGGGGGAGGTCATTCCTGATGCTGATATATTCTGAAGGAGCAATCGATGAACTCAAACCATAGGCCGGATCCATGAGATCAATTATATAGGGTGTGCCAGCCTGGATATTCCGGTATACCGGGTAATTCTCCATCGTGACGATGCCCTTTTTCTTCACGGTAAGGGAGAGATCTGTGCCGTTGTAGGCGTACGCGTTCATTGGGACCAGACACGCACGGGTATTAGTGGCATCTCTGAATTCTATTGGCGTCCCATTTTGTGTCGGATTCGGTATTTGTGGGGATACCTCACACGGGTTTGCTGAGCCTGTTGCTATACTTTTATAGTTCTGATATAGTGTCGATTGGGGCGTGAGATTAACATATACCGTCCATGATGTCGTGTTCACCGTTCCCCCGAATCGACTGCTGGCCGAAAGATCCGAACTCTGGATGCCAGAGACAGTGACAAACACATGCCCGGGCGTGTAATTGACCGTTGCCGGGAGATTTTCCGCTGTCCGGGCTGTCGCATTTAACGGATCAGCAACGAGCGAACGGGAGGAAATCGTGAGCGTCTCAGGCTCATTGGTCCGACGGTTGATGGAGAATACTCCCCCGGAATTCACCGGCTTCATGATCGGGATGAATGCCATGACGCCCTCCGTATATGCCGCCTCAGAACCCAGCGTGAAGGAGTTGCTCACGGTGGTTCCCACTTTATTGTTATTGGCAAGGGCATCCAAACCGATCTTGTAATTGATGAACTGGTCCTTGACCGTATTCATGTGCAGGATCTCGTTCTCCCTACCCTGTGCCGGTACGCCATAGGTCAGGTACAGGGAAAAAACTGCCATAAGGAGGGCAATAATGAGAACAAATCCTACCACTTCGGAGAGCCCCAACTCTCCTCCTCGTGCTCCGAATCCTGCCTTCATATTCTAATAATCCGTGTAAGGTCATCCCATAAAGGTTTTTAGGAGCCGGTACGTCCTGAAGCG
>NZ_PIZH01000137.1 GCF_002835825.1 Methanoregula sp.
ATCCGGTAGGAGCGGTGCCGCACTCCCATGATATAACCGTCCTCCGTGCTGGTTGCAGTAATCTCCAGGTCATCGGGAAGGGAGGCATCCTGTGCAATAAAGGAATGATACCGGGTGGCAATAAAGGGCGTTGGGACCTTGTCGAAGATCCCCGTCCCCCTGTGCCGGATGACCGAAGTCTTCCCATGCATCAGGTGCGGTGCGCGGACAACCTCGCCGCCAAATGCGGTGCAGATCACCTGGTGGCCAAGACAGACCCCGAGCGTGGGGATCTTCCGGCTCATTGTTTCCAGAACATCAGGACAAATCCCGGCATCCTGCGGGGTTCCCGGGCCTGGTGAGAGGATGATGCGGTCGCAGGGAGTTTTCTGTACCGTATCGAGAGGAGTGTCGCAGGGCAGGACGATTGGTTCTGCTCCAAGCTTTCCCACCTGCTGGTACAGGTTATAGGTGAAACTATCGTAACAGTCTACGATCAGTACTTTCATGAACAGGCTCCCGAACGTTCGATTGCCCGGACCATTGCCGCCGCTTTGTTCTCGGTCTCTTTCCACTCGTTTTCCGGAACCGAATCGGCAACGATTCCTGCACCGACCTGGACATATGCCCGCCCGTTCATCACCTGTATCGTCCGTATGGCGATGGCGAAATCCAGGTTCCGGTCAAACCCGATGTACCCCACAGCACCGGCATACAGCCCCCGGCTCTCCGGCTCCTGTTCGTCGATGATCTGCATTGCCCGGATCTTGGGGGCACCCGATACGGTCCCGGCCGGGAAACAGGACTTGAAGGCATCATAGCAGTCCAGGTTGTCGCGGAGCGTGCCGCTGACGGTTGACACGATATGCTGGACATGGGAGAACTTCTCGATGCCCATGAACTCGCTGACCTGCACCGACCCGAAGCGGCAGACCCGGCCAAGGTCGTTCCGGGCAAGGTCGACGAGCATGGTGTGCTCTGCACGTTCTTTCTTGTCCATCAGCAGTTCTTTTTCCAGCTTTTCATCATCCGCTGCCGTATGGCCCCGCGGGCGTGTTCCGGCAATCGGGACCGTTGTCACGCGGCGGTTCTCTACCCTCACCAGCATCTCGGGACTTGCCCCGATGATCTTCTCATCACCGAAATCGAGGTAATACATATACGGGCTCGGGTTGATCCCACGCAGGGCAGCATAGACCAAAAAGGGATTTTCCGGAACGGGGAAGTCCAGTCTCCGTGAGAGCACTGCCTGGAAAATGTCCCCGGCAACGATATGACTCTTGACTTCAGTTACTGCCTGCTCAAATGTTTTTTGGGAAACTGAAGTTCCAACAGGAGGGGGCGTCGCTTTTGTATGATGGGGAACATTGCCGGGGGTAGTGGGACCCAGTCCTGCGATCCTGCCCGCAAGGGACTGTATCTTTTGGGAGCATTTCTCATACTCTTTCTTAAGATCAGAATCATAAGTGAGGAACGGGCTGGAGAAGATATAGAGCCGCTTATCCCGGTGATCGATCACGATACAGTCTTTTGTGAGCATGAACCGGGCATCGGGATAGCCATCAGCGAGTCCTGCCGGGTTTTTCGCGGACCGTTTTACGTTGTCAAAGAGTGTGTACACACAGTCATACGCGAAATACCCGACCATGCCCCCGAAAAACCGGGGGGCCTTGACATTCATATAATGGAACCGCGAGAGGATCGCTTTTATTTGATCAACCGGGTTAGTGCCGTCAGGGTCCCGGGCAATAGCGGTAAATGGCTCATTTCCGGCAACCTCAACGGTGTCCCGTACCGTGACAATCATCTCCGGTTCTATCCCGATAAAGGAATACCGGGCAAGTTTCTCGCTCCCCTCCATTGATTCCAGCAGGAACCCGCATCCCGTTCTCGTGCCCTCATAAAGGTCAAGCGGCGAGATATCCGGGAGCGGCAGTTCCGCACACAGGGGGATGATGAGCGGTTTGGGCTGGGTCCTCACCGCCGTAATAAACTCATCCAGTCCCAGGTTGAGTGTCAGTTTTTGTGTCATTTTTCTCGTAACCGATACGGCCTGTCGGGGCCGCTTGTTCTGTCTGTGATAATTCCTGTTTTTGCGGAAGCATTTCCACAGAGTGTGAGTACATGGTCAACTTTGTACATATTTATACATTATTGTAATTTTTTGGTTATTGTAGTATTTTTTATTGCATTTTTAGGTGATGACCGACCATTATGGAAGATCGCGCGGAATTGCGGATTCTGAATATCTCCCTGTCACGTCACGATACTGGACACCGCCCCCAGCACGTCACACTAGTTCCCAAAACGGATGTCCAACACTCTTATAGCCTGCCCTCCAACACTGATACGAAATTCCGGGAGGTCACATAATGCACTGTCGTTCACATTCCTTAGGGTGGGTGTTTGCAACCCGGATGATCGGGATCATCTGCCTTCTGATCGCTATCGTCCTTGCAAACATCCTGACGCATTACGTGGAAAGCCCGCTCTTTACGTCTGGCGTAACATTCATCAACGAAAATTTCTGGCTGCTTGTCCTTATTGCGCTGATCCTCATGGTCGGTGACGTTTTTGCAGCATTCCCGTTTCCCTTCAATCTCCCCGCTCCGATCATAACGGCATTTGGCAGCGTTTTTCTCATCATGTTCATGCTCAGGATCTTCCAGTGGACAGATTCCGTTACTTCAACCACACTCTCTCCCCTGTTCTCGTTCCTGGCACCGGTTATCGCGACGGTGATATTTCTCATCGTCCTCGTCAGTGGGTATTATGCGATCCTGCGCCAGCTCTGGTTCCAGTCTTCCGCCACGGACGTATCTGCTGACGGGCAGGTCTCGGGCGCACTAGGTTCAGGCGGGCCGGAGATGCATGCCCGTGAGGTCACGGATGCAAAAACCTGGGAGGAGATTGGGGCAGAACTCCGCCTGATGCTCTACGATATTATCCACCGGTTCCGGCAGGAGATACGCAAAAATCAGTAGGCACGGGGGACTGTGAAACCCGGTCCCCTGTCAGAATTACCAATGAGGATTCTCTGAACGGAATTGTTTTTCTTTCTTTTCCATCTCTTCTGCGCTCAGGTGCGAGGGCATGCAGATACAACGATGTTCGATGAATACTCCTTCTTTGAATGATCCCTGAGTCTCCCCTTCCCGGCACGCCCCATAGGTTTCGTTATCACAATCATGGTACACGTGGGACAAGCCTTCCCGTTCTGCACATTCTTTAGCTTCGATCCATGATACAGCCATACCGGAACAATGACCCGGAGACACTATGAGGTTGTCGGATATGGCAAACGGTGAAGGGGAATAGAATACCGGAAGAAATCAGGGAAAAAAGGAAAAATGATGAAATCAGAACCGGGGTTTCCGGTGCTTGGGCAGGCAGTCTCTGCAATAGACCGGCCTTCCTTCCGTGGGCTTGAACGGGACTTCGCATTCCTTTCCACAGTCTGAGCAGACTGTCTTTGTCATTTCCCTGGGACCGAAATTTCTCGGGCCACCAAAACTCTTTCTCTCCATTGTTTTTACTCATGCAGTGGTTATCTGCAAGTATACCATTACCTGTCCGGTATAAATACATCTCCCTCAACAAAGATGTTTTTATATAAGAACCTCTATGCGCCGACTACGGGATGATCTCGCACCCGTTGAACTTCTCATGATGGAATTGTGCCCAGGAAATTTTTCCTTCTGCAAGGAGTTTCCTGACCCGGGGCAGGGCCTCACTCAGCGCTGCATGGAGGTTCTCCACAGTGCTGCAGACAAGCCGTCGTTCGGGTTCGCTCCAGGGGCGGGTTATATTGGAATAGAGACAGCGGCCCCCGCAGAATGTCCGGATAGGACAGTTGAGACACTCCCCTCCTACAGAAATATGATCGAGCTTTACGGGCTCCGCGTCCCTGATGTGACCAACATAGTACTGTTTCATCCCAATCATTACCGGGCAGGGTGCGATGTGGCCATCGGTCATGATGGTATAGTTCGTATGCCCGGATCCACACCGGAGCAGGGAGGGACGCCCGAGAAGAAGATCCTCCATGCAGTCCAGGAACGGGTACCAGCGGAGCACTTCGCCCTGCGTCTCCATATGATCGACCCAGTCCGTTACCAGGGTCCGGATCCCCGGATTATACGATCCGGCAACCCACGCGGCAAACTCCCGGTGGGAGAAGTCCCCGGCAAAGTTTGCGTCCAGCTGCCAGTGGATGGATGTAAACGGGAAGTCAGGATTTTCTGCCAGCCAGTGAACGGCATCCACGATATCTGTCTTTTCGGTTACGGTCATCCGTGCAATGAGTTCTCCCTCATATCCGTTGGCCCGGATATACCGGATGTTTTTCATAGCCCGGTCATACACCCCCTCTCCCCGGCTAGCATCGGTGAGTTCCCTCCTCCCGTCGAGGGAAACGAGGATGGTGGTGAAACGGCTGATAATTGCCGGGGAAAGCCTGTCCAGCAGGAGCCCGTTGGTCTGCATCATGAACCGTTGTACCGGTGATTCCGTTATGATCCGTTCAATAAGATCGGCCCGGAGGAGTGGCTCGCCCCCGTAAAACGTCACCGTGGGCGCGGGGTCCTTCCTGAGGAATGCATAGAGGGTCTCCGGATCATATTCCAGATCAATGGGGATCCGCTCGTCAATCTCTACTGCCCGTTCACTCTCGCTCTCATCGAGGTCAAGGAAGGCCTTGGCCCGGCAATAACTGCAGCAGAGGTTGCAGTTGTCTGTAAGGATGAGGTGGAAGTACATGGGATTTCTGTACTATTAGGCGTTGAATCACGATAAAACAGGATACTGCGGGCCCGGTCTCCCCGTGCCTTCGGTAAACTTATCACCACGTTCTCCAGAAACGATCAGGTATGATCCGGGAAATCGGGTGCACGGAGGAGGCGCTCACAGGTCTGGGAATCGTCATCCTGGTCCTGGTCCTTGTGGCAGGCTCAGTTCTTGCCCTGGTGGCATTTTCCGGCGGGACCCCCAATCCCCTGCGCACGTTTCCCGGAGGTCTTGTCGCAGAGAGTATGTACATATCCGGTGATAATCTCCAGATTGTTGGCAGTATGTACGGGTTCCCGATGACCCGCAGGACAACAGGGCCCCTCACTATTGTACCATCCCAAGATGACGCGGGCAAACTGGGCATGGTACGCTTCACCGTATCCCTCTTTATCGGGGATACCGGGGCAATCGATATGGATAAGATCCGTGTATCCTGGGGCCAGGAACACTCATCAGAAATACTCCATAAATCACCCCCGGATGTCCTGATCTGCCCGAACTGGACAATCTCCAACAAGTACAATATGCTCCCCGGCCGGACTGCAGATGCCGATGAATGGCTGGAGCCCAACGAGCAATTCGAACTAACTCTCTGTCCCACTACAGGTATCCAACCCTATGGGC
>NZ_PIZH01000138.1 GCF_002835825.1 Methanoregula sp.
GTATGTGACCGAAAAAATCTATTACACCGATGCCGGGGGCAACGTATCCATCGATCTCCGTCTTTCGACAGCTGCTGGGGAGAACACGCTCTGGATGGATCCCATCGGCACCATGGTCAAGATCCCGTCCAAGACAATTGTCGGGGTTGCTGATGAGATCCCCTGGTATATCGAGCAGACCCGTGCCATTAATACTGAGGGAATAAAATCACCTCTCCCGGCAGACGGGCTCCCGGTCAATGATGTGACGATTACGTACACGCTCACGGATAAATTCGGCAACCCGATTCATAGCTCACCCGTGTACTGCACATCATCCGACGGACAGAGCGCAACACAGTATACCAATCTTAATGGCAAGGTGACGGTCATCTTCCCGGCACAGGATGAGGCAAGGATATTCACGCTCAATGCTTCTACTCCTGCAAACCCCTCAGCAACCTGCAGGGATCCGTACGATGCAGGGTATTGCAGCCAGCAGATTGAGTACTATACCACCGATCCCGTGGATATGCTGTTTACGGCAAACCCGCAGTCCATGGCAAGCCTCGATGTTGCCAGCGCAACCCGGGCCATTCTCCAGGCGCGGGTAGTCGACGCAAAGGGTAACCCGGTGAAAAACGAGAAGGTATACTTCTCGCTCGGCACTACAACCTATGATGCGGTGTATATCGGGGCAACCGACCCGGTGCTTGCAGTAGGTCCGACCGAGGCGGTCCTGGTTGGTGATGACGGGTATGCAACAACGGAATTCCGTCCCGGGGCATTTACCCCGGAGGGGCAGACCGGATTCGACCCGACTGCCACTGGCCAGGTGGTCGTGACAGCACGATGGACGAATACCGCGGGGACCATAACCAAATCCCGGGATATCCTTCTTGTCTGGAAGAACTATCCGTATCTTAGTATTTTTTCGTCCATGAAATGTGACAATGCCCATGTTGGAGATGACCTCAACCTTACCATCGAGCTAAAGGGTGACGGTGCCGCGCTCAAGCCGAATCCCATCGATGTTGTACTCACCACCGATCGATCCGGCAGCATGATGGAGGATAACCCGGATCGAATGGTTAACGTTATGGCAGCATCTTCGACATTTGTTGACGAGATGGGACCGAACGATAAAATCGGTGTGGTATCGTTTGGAAACAAGGGGCATACTTCTGCTGCAAGCTATACGAATTGGTGGGGGGCAGCGAATGGCCCGGGCCCTGGAATCGATCTGGATTTAAGTGATGATTCTTCGTACAGGCTGGCACATTATCCAGCCTCTCCGACATCCTATCTCGATTATGCGACCGTGGATCAGGAATTGACATCTGATCCGGATACTGCCAAAAATGCGATCAATTCCATGGTTCCCTACTCGGGTACTCCCCTGCGTGATGGTCTACGGAACGCGGTTCAGGAGCTGAAATCATCGAGGACACGATCTAATGCCATCAAGGCAGTTATCCTGCTATCCGATGGGGATTACAATTACTACGGCGACCCGCTCGCAAGGGGAACCGGGTATTCTTCGTCACAAAAAAGTCCAACAGGCTTTGGGGATCTGACAACATCCTATATGACCTATCCTGATACCGACGGATACCAGAACATGGCCGCATATGCAAGCCATAACGGGATTAAAATTTATTCCATTGCTTTCGGTGACAGTATTTCCAGCGGCGGGAAGACTACGCTTGAAACGCTTGCCACAACCACCGGGGGAAAGTACTTTGAAGCGTCCTCGGCAAATATCGAAGATGTGTATATTGCCATTGCCGGGGACCTTCAGGAAACCGCCGGGGGTGACACGGAAGTGTCCCTCGATTTCGGGACCGTGACAATTGATGACAACACAGGTGGCGACATCACCCAGTATATGGACTACGTGTATGAGGTGAAGGCGCCTGTCGCTGACAGTTCGACCTACATCAACAAGACCAATATTACCAAACAAGGGGTCTTTCACCAGCTCTTCAGCACGGTCCAGGATGACACGGCTGGCTGGAGTGCCCGCCAGATAGACTACAACGTAGGAACCATCAAGCTCAACGAGACGTGGAGCGCGACATTACGCCTCAGACTGACCCAGGCGGGGTCGTTCGATCTCTTCGGCCCTGACAGCACCTCTTCCATCACCTTCACCGATATGAGCGATACCACGAATCCGGTGACACAGACCGCCTTCATCCCGCAAATGCAGTGCAAGGTGTATCCGGTAGGTGAAAATCCCGGGTTTGGTACAAAAACCCTGAAGGTTAGCGACCTCACCGTAACTACATCCGATCCAACCGTGTGGAAGCTGGCATGGAAGACCTCCTATGATGGCGATAAAACCGTTACAGAAACGCTGCAGTCACGGATGGCGGACAGTGCCGCTTCATGGCATACGCTTTCCGGGGGCATTACGACAATCAGCAGCCAGGTGATAAATTCCCCTTCCTATTACACACTTTCCCTGTCGGATGCTTCGCTCTGGACAAAAGGGAAATGCTACGAGTTCCGGGTCATTGCCCAGGCAGATGATACCGATGATTCAGTGACGCAATCCGGTCCTACCTGTATCAGTACATCGGGAGGAACGATCTATATCAAACTCGAATAGTTGTATGGCGGGGGGTAACCAAATAACCGCTTTTTCACGCCGTATCGGACTGCGGTTCATCATTGTGAGTGCATCAGAATGCATACCTGTTATCAAGTGCCGTCACAGGTGCAGGTAACCGTACACGAAAAAATATCGCATTAACAAGAAAGGATTAAGAATTGTTTTCCCGTGCAGGCTTCACGGCACAATCTTCGAGATCGGTATCTCAAGGATATCCTCGGCACCGCACTTCTTGAGTTTCGGGATGAGCCCATTGACCGAGCCTTTCGGCACAACAGTCTGGATGCTGTAGTAGTCGATCCCGTGAAGCCGGCTGACCGTAGGCGTCTTCATCGCCGGGAGTGCTGCAACGATCTTCTCCATGGATGCGGTCGGCACGTTCATCGTGAGGAGGACCTTGTGCCGGGCATCAATAACACCGAAGAGCAGGGTCCGGATCTCCTCGATCTCGCGTCGTTTTTCAGGATCTGCCCAGCTCGCCTTGTTGGCGATGATCGCCGTGTGGGACTCCATGATCTGGCCGATGATCTTGAGGCCGTTCTTCCGGAGCGTTGTCCCGGTCTCGGTGAGGTCGACGACCACATCCATCAGGTCAGGAACTTTTGCTTCCGATGCACCAAAGGAGTGGAAGAGCTGGACCGGGATCTTCAGGTCCTCAAAGAACTTCTTCGTGAGCTCGGGGTATTCGGTCGTGACCCGGCTGTTTGGCCGGATCTGATTGACGTTCTCGATGGGCTCGTCCCGGTGCACCGCGACAACGATCTTGACATTTCCCTCTCCGGTCTTGCTGTAGGAGAGGTCTGCCACCTCAACGACATCCGAACCAGTCTCGGTGATCCAGTCAAGGCCCGAGATGCCGAGGTCGAAGTATCCCTTGTCAACATAGGTCGGGATCTCCTGCGGGCGGAGGATCTTGATCTTCCCGATCCGGGGGTCATCAATACGGGGGTTGTAGTCGCGGTCCGTGCGCCGGACCTCGAGGTCTGCCTCCTTGAACAGCTGGAGGGTCTGCGCCTCAAGGCTGCCTTTCGGGAGTGCGATGGTAATCATACCATACACCATCGCTGTTAAAAAACAATAAAGGATCGGATTCCCGGGCGGAAGAGAGCCTTTAGTCAAACGAATGGACAACGAGGCCGCTCAGCAGCTTGGGTTCGAACCAGGTGGACTTCGGCGGCATGATGCCCCCGGCGTCGGCAATAGAGAGGACCGTATCAACCTTCACCGGCTGCATGGCAAACGCGAGCTGGTACGTCCCGTCATCCACGAGTTTTTCAAGATCGGAGACCGGGCGGGCCCCGCCCAGGTACTGGAGGCGTGCGTCGCCCCGGGGGTCGGTGATGCCCAGCATCCCTTCGAGCACGTGCTTCTGGAGAACGGCGACATCAAGCGTGTCGGGTGTCTCAGGGCCGTTCTCCCGCGGGCGCGTGCATTCGTACCACGTTCCCCCGAGATAGAGGTGGACTACGTGATACCTCTCCGGTTCAGCGATCGCAGGGGGGATGTTGTACACGCTGCCATCAACGCCAGCGTACGGCCGGACCGTGAAATACTTCCCGAGTTCCTTTGTGAACATATCGGGAGAAAAGGACCCAAGGTCGGTAAGAAGACGGCTGTACCCGTGGATCTTCACCCGGTTGTGGGCGAATACGACTCCCATGAACCGGCAGATCTCCTCGCCCGGCTGGTTGCCGGATGCGAGAATCTTATCGGCAAGGTTCACCGATGCCTTGGCACGGTGGTGGCCGTCAGCGATGTACAGTGCCGGGACTGCGGCAAAGCGCTGTTCGAGTTCAGCCAGGACTCCGGGATCCGCAATCCGGAAGATCTGGTGGACTGCTCCCTGTTCAGTCCGCACCTCGGCAACCGGTGGCTGTGTGCGGGTTACCTGCGCTTCGATGAAAGAGAAGAGGCCCGCATCATCGCGATAGAGGAGGACCACCGGCCCGTTGTGTGCACGGACGGCCTCGATATGCCGGGTCCGGTCTTCCTCCTTGTCGTACCGGGTCAGCTCGTGGCGGCGGATCCTGTTCTTCCGGTAATCGTCCACATCGAGACAGCAGCAGAGGCCAAGGAAGATATCCCCGTCCTGTTCTGCCTGGTACAGGTACATGCCAGGTTCCGGGTCTTTCTTCATGAGGCCCTCGCGTTCCAGGAGGAGGAACATCTCCCGCGCCCGCTGGTATACCCGCTCGTCATGGGGGGGAATGCCCGGAAGTTCGGCATCAGGTCTGCTCACGCGAAGGAAACTCTTCTGGTTCTTTGCAATGATGGCCTTTGCCTCATCAGCAGTCACCACGTCGTACGGCACTGCCGCGATCTCCGGCGCAGCCTCCTTCACCGGCCGCACTCCCGAAAAACGATAAATCCTCACCATGCCAGGCACCGCGCATTGACAGTACGTTTACGTGCTCTCATTATTGTGTGTTATCCCATATAACGCAGACTCACCCCGTCTTGGGGGAGGGAGTCCTGCCAGAGGGGCAAATGCTATGAATACCAAACGCTCAGGATGTTTACCAGAATACGGCAGGCTAAAGGAGACTGTCCCATGATCCGGCCCCATGATCTCGCCCTCTTCCCGCTGCCGCAGATCCGCCATGCAACACCCGCAGATATCGCTGCGATTGTTGCCATCGAGAAGGAGTCGTTCATTGACCCCTGGGAACAGGCCGTCTTTCTCGAAGCGCTGACGTACTATCCCACCACCTATTTTGTCGCCGAATGCGATGGCGCCGTTGTCGGGTTCGTTGTCGGGGGCCTCGAGGATACCGGTGAGAAC
>NZ_PIZH01000139.1 GCF_002835825.1 Methanoregula sp.
TCGGAAGCGTACAATGTGTATAAGACACCGCAACCTCGCTGGCCGGGTCAGCCCGGTACGGGGCATGTCCGGTGCCGGACGACACCATTGCCTACACGGGGATCCCGCTCCGGTTCATAGCATAGAGCACGGCCTTCTCCTCCCCACCTATGCCCCCGACCGGCCCTCCCTCGACAAGGACCGTTACCATGACCCCCCGCGCCCGGGCACGGCCCAGTGCGGCTCCCATAGACGGGCTCGAGAACTCGTATACGTTGAGCAGGATCTCTCCTGATGCGTTGCCGATAACCGAGGAGAAAACCTCATCGGAGCAATCCGGGGAGACGAATGTCGTTACGGTCACACCGGAAAATTCTGCCGGGAGGAAGCGGGACTGGCCGAGCATGAGCGTGCGCGGGTCCCAGGTACCCCCCTCAAGAGCATGCACCTGCCCCTCGCGTGCCGCAACATCCCGTGGCCAGGATACGCTCTGGAGGAGGTTCCCCTTGTCGTACAGCATGAGCGAGTCGTTGGCATTGGCCATGCGCAGGGATTTGCTGCTGATTACGTCCAGTACCGCATCCGAAGAATCCTGCCACTCGTAATCCGGCAACCTCCCGTGGCTCTGGAGAAACGCAGTCCCGTTTCGTGCAATGGTCAGGGTTCCGGCAAGGGAACTACCGGGGGGAAAGGAAAACCCGCTCTTCCCATCGGATACCGCGATCCCGTCCAGCGGCCCATATCCCGAGAGGACAAGATACTCGTCAGGATCGTTTGCCAGCCAGGGGTCCGGGCAGAACTCGGTGATCATGACCGGCCCTGCTGCCCCGGCTGCTGCGGGAAGGACAAGAAGAACCATGAGCAGGAGAAGACAACGCATACTGGAAGAGTTGAGTCTCAACTGGCTTATATTATACGAAATATTTTTGTACAGGAATGGTTTTGATGAGGCGTGCCACACGCAGGGAGAACAAAAGAGCGCTTGTCGTGAAACTCGGGGGAAGCCTGTATGACCGCGTCTCCCTGCTCGTTCCTGTGCTCTCAGCATCCCCGCGCCCGCTCCTCATTGTCCCGGGAGGTGGACCCTTTGCCAATGCCGTGCGCCAGGCAGGTTTAGACGATGAAACGGCGCACTGGGAGGCAATCGCTGCAATGGAGCAGTACGGGAAGTACGTGGCGTCCTTTGGCCTGCCCGTCACAGAGCAGCCTGCCGTGCCCGAAACGCCGACGGTCTTTTTCCCGCTGCGCTGCCTGAAGGAGCGCGACCCCCTGCCGCACTCCTGGGACGCAACCTCGGATACGATTGCCGCGTGGGTTGCCGCAGAACTCGGCCTCGATCTCCTCCTTCTCAAATCCATGGACGGGATTTCATCAGGACAGGGTATTCTCGATACAGTGAGCGCGGCGGTGGAGACCGATGTTGTCGACCCGCTGGTCATCCCTTTTGTGTTGGAAAACAGGGTGGATACCTTCATCCTGAACGGGAGACACCCGGATCTCGTTGCTGCATTCCTCCGCGGCGAGCCGGTGCAGGGGACGCGAATCAGTACAACCTTTTAAAGGTTCCAAAAGAGATACTATAGGAATCCCTGGAGGAGCCAAAATGTCAGATAAGAAGTGTACGTCCTGCAATGCTCCGCTTGCAGAAGAGGGCGCAACGGAATTCGGGTGCCCCGCATGCGGTGTCGAGATCAACCGGTGCTACCGGTGCCGGGAACAGAGTATCCCCTATACCTGCCCCAAGTGCGGATTCGGGGGACCGTGAGTCATGGGCAGTGTCGCAGTCATTATGCGGGTCATGCCCGAGTCCCCTGAGGTCAGCCTCGAAGAGCTCATGAAAGCCTTAAAGGAGAAGCTCCCCGGCATCCAGGATGTCAAGGAAGAGCCCATCGGCTTTGGCTTGAAGGCCATCAAGTTCGCCGCCATTGTCAACGATGCCGGTGGCGAGACTGATATGCTCGAAAAGACGATCGGTGCAATCCCCGGTGTCGAACGGGCAGAGATAATTGAAGTTACGTTAACCTGATTCCAGGTTACACTTTTTCTTCTTGGAGTTTTTGTAATACCGTCTGGGTTATTCCCCGGATCTTTTCCGCCGACCCGCGGAACGCAATTGCCTCTTCCTCATCGATACGGATCGCGATCGGGAAGACTCCGTCACGGTTGATGCGGGCCGGGACGCCGATACAGACATCGCCCCCGATCCCATGGATCTCGGTTTTGATAAATGCCGATACCGTCAGGATACGGTTCTCATCAAGGAGAATTGTCTTGACCAGGGATGCGATGGCTTCCCCAGGCCCGTACACGGTAGATCCTTTGTTCTGGATGATCGCCTGGCCGCTGCATTTCACGGACTCAATAATTTCCCTGACGGGAAGATGGGTGAACTCCGGAAGGTTCGATATCTTGATGCCCCCTATCGTGGTCGCCGACCAGAGCGGGACCATGCTGTCCCCATGTTCACCGATGATGCGGGTGTGAACCTCGCTGACGTGAACATGGAAGAATGAGGCTATAAGCGATTTGAGACGCATCGAATCAAGGTGCGTTCCAAGACCGGCCACCTGCGTTGGTTTCAGGCCGGAATACTTCAGGGCAACACAAGTCATGACATCGACGGGGTTCGTCACCATGAGAATCCTGGTTTCCGGTGCTACCTCTCCGATAGTACGGCAGATCGGGGCTATGAGCCGGGCGTTCCCCATTGCCAGGTCCATACGGTCCTGGTCCGAAGTCCTGGGGGTGCCTGCCGTGACAACCACAACGTCGGATCCGGCAACATCCTCAAGATGCGTGGTCCACCCGACGGCAATATCCGTTCCGCGCGCGGCAAACGAGTCCTTCAGGTCCTGGGAGATTCCCGTTAACAGTGCTTCACGGCCTTCCCGGCCATGAAGAAGGATCTCATCCATGGGAGGTATGGAGGATATTGCATGCGCTGCAAACATCCCGACATTGCCTGTTGCGCCGACAATGGTCACTTTAACCATGATAATCGTAAGAGTGGGGACGTGTTATCGGTCGACTGTACGTTTCTGCATTCACCAAAGCGTTCATCCTCCGCCCCGTTACCCCATGGGCGCCGGATGTCTGCGGTTAGTCTGCTCCCTTCCGGGCCTGAACCGGTCCCCGCAGCAACAGGTCGCCATCCCCTCCGGAATTTTGATTCCTGGCCATCGACCTCATGGGACGAGGTTTCAACGTCAGAACACACAGGCTCCCGCAGGCCGTTGCAGCCTCGGTCAAACTTCGCCCCCCGCGTACCGACGGTTTCGGGTTACAAGTGACGCCGAGCCACCCGGGCTAGTCCCCATATACGTTTGTACGCCGGCCAATAAAGGCTTGTTACCTTGAACAGGCCCGTGAACAGACCGGCACGGGAACCCGCGTCACGGTATGAAGACCTCGCCACCCACCCTTGCTATCCAGTCGTCCCGGATCTTTCCGGTTGCCACGAGGTCCTTCTTTTCAAAGAGGTCCAGTGCAGTCAGCGGCGGGGTGCCGGGCGCGAGCACGGAGGGCAGGTTGCGGAAATCCCCCTGGTATACCTCGATCAACTGCCCTCCTTCAGTCTCCGCGATCTTTACCGGTTCCCGTACCACCGGGTGCTTTGCCATGTCCTCGACCTGCTCGAAGATCCGGATGCGGCTTACCGAGAGGTACTCCCGGTTCACTTCGAGATTAAAGGCGGACCAGAACGCCGAAACGTACCAGGCATCGTTCATCACTACCTTGGGAACACCCAGGCAGGCTGCCGTCAGGCCGAGGGTCCCGACACCGGAACAGGCATCGATGAAGTACGGCACCGGAGGGCTCCCCACGCGCTGTTGCACGGAGCGGATCTTCGGGTAACCGGCCCGCGGGAATTCGATATGGACAAGCGACTGCTGCTTGTACATCACCAGGGGACCGGTTGCAAGGGGGAAGACATCGGCCCGGACATCGCACCCGGCAAGGAGCTCATAGACCCGGGGCACCGCGTTCACATCAGCGGCAGCAAGCCCCGGCACAAAATCACCGGTCCTGACAACGCCGCGCAGCTCGGGGACTTCCTGCATGAGCCGTTCAGCGGTCTTCTTTGTCACCCGGGGGGAGAGGAGGACAAGTGATTTTTCGGGAAGGAACGGGGGCCGGTCCATTGCAAATCCCGGGTGGATGAGCGGTGACCCGGCAGCGATCAGCGGATCTGCCGGTTTCAGGTCCCCCTCCTCCACCATGACAACCCAGATATGGGCAAAGACTTCATCGATGAACCGCTTCCCGCAGGAGCAGGGTTCGCCAAACTCCATGGATGGCAGGGGGAGGCGCTTGTCCAGCGTGCGCATGCTGCATTCCGCGCAGGGAAGAAAAACCGTGGGCAGCGTTGCGAGGATGTCCCGCGCGGACTTCACGCAGTCGCTTGCGCACACGGGACACTTCATGGTGCTTTCTATCAGAGTCCCGGAATACAAAGGTTTTCTTATCGCATTTCGTGAAAAAAACGACAGGGAACAGTCATGCCGGACAAAGTTGAGAAAAACCAGGCAGTGGGCCCGAAGGGATTCGAACCCATGACCGCCCGGTTATGAGCCGGGCGCTCTAACCGGACTGAGCTACGGGCCCCAAGCGCCCCCCACAGGGCTCGAACCTGTGACATTCGGATTAACAGTCCGACACTCTACCAACTGAGTTAGGGAGGCACGCATCTTCGCGTCCTAATAGATTCTTTCTGAGTACTTTTAAAGGTAACTATAAGGTCGTAGGACCGGGGATTGGGGCAGGGCAGCCCCGGGATTGCCCGGGTCCTTTTTATTCCTTGCGTTTCATTGATTCAATCAGCCGGATCAGGTCCTCAAGGTCCTCGTTTAAGTGGGCAAAGAGTTCAACGGTCCGGGCCGTTGCCACGGCTCCTTCGGGAGATGCGCGGATATACCCCAGCTGTTCCAGCACGTGGAGGGAATACCGGATACGGTGCGAAGGTTCCTTCAACAGTTCGGAGAGCTTCATGATCCCGATCGGCTGGTGATCCGCGACGGCGCGGGCAACCTCAAGATGGCGGCTGATCAGTTCGACCTCGTCCTTCATCTTCTCAAGCATCTTCCCTCACCCATCCTCCATGGCCCGGCTTACTCCGGCTTATCCACATCTTCCTTTTTCTCTGGTTGCTGATGAAGCCATGCCTTCGTCAGCAGGTACCGCTTCCGGAAATCCAGGGAGAGGAGCGCCGCAACGATCAGCATGACTGCAATCAGGGGCAGGCGGTAGGTTTCAAGACGTTCCGTGACAAGGACGCTGTGCAGTACCGATCACGCGACATGGAGTGTGACGAGGTGCACGTCCAAGGCCAATCAATGTGCATCTCACACGTCCTACCCAACCGCCAGTTCTCCGATCACACCTATCA
>NZ_PIZH01000140.1 GCF_002835825.1 Methanoregula sp.
ACCCGGCGCGGTCCCGTCAGACATTTACCGGGCTGTCATGGCGAGCCTTGAGCCGGCGTTCCTCGAGAACTTCATGGGATACGGCGGGAAGCAGGTGAAGTTCCTCGGCCACGGGATCGGGCTCTGGATCGACGAGACCCCGGTCATCGCGGAGGGCTTTGACGAGCCGCTCGAAGAAGGAATGGTCTTTGCTCTCGAGCCCAAGAAGGGAATTCCGGATGTCGGGCTTGTCGGGATTGAGAACACGTTCGCCGTCAGCCCGCAGGGCGGCCGGTCGCTGACCGGGAAAAGCAAAGGATTAATCGAAGTATTCTGATTCGCGTCGGGGACTATCCCTAATAACGCTTTTTTGTAACCGTTACCCCTCTTTTGTCCCTCGTACGAGATACCCGGTGTAGCCTGCGGAAAACCCCCCTTTTCTCCCCGTGCGGATGAGTTCCTCCCAGATAACGGCGGTCTCGCCCGGTTCAAGGTTCCCGGCCCGGACCATCCGCTCCAGCAGGTCCGGCAGGTCGAAGACCTGTTTTGCTGTCGCAAGGTCGGTGAGCACGAGCTCGCGGGGCTCTGAACGGACAGCCGTGATCCCGCAGGTCTCAAACAGCGAGGGGAGGTCCTTCCCCACTCGTCCCGACGCGAAACTGTCATGCCAGGCATGGCGGATCCGGGCAGCGATCTCCTGGTCGCCAAGGCTGATCGAGAACGTCTCCCAGTCATTGTCGAATGCAACCAGAACACCGCCCGGTTTCAGTACCCGGGCCAGTTCACGGATTGTCACCTCCGGCTCACGAAGGTGCTGGAGCACCCGGTCGATCCGGCAGGCATCGAACGCATCACTCCGGAAGGGATTTTGGGTAATGTCACCACGGACAAGGAAGCACCGTTCCCGGCAGCTGGCTGTCCGCGCCGCTGCACGAGAAAGGAGCGCATCGCTTGCGTCCAGACCGACAAGCCTGCATTCCGGGGAGAGCCGGGCTGCAAGCGTGACGAGGTCGGCTCCCGCGCCACAGCCGGCATCAAGCACCCGTAAGGGATTTGTATCGGCAATGATCCGGAAGCTCTCTTCCTTTACGTCACGGAAAAAAGGGATGCCGGCAATCAGGTCGAGGCACCGGTGGCACGCGTCAGTGTCTCCGGATGAATCGACATTCCGGAACCCGGTGGCGAGCGACTGGCGCGAAGGGATGGCAGGCGGGGTCATGAGAGCGGGTGTTGGATACCTCTCTTTTCAACGGCGGAGGATGTAAGGGTTTTTCTCCGGGTTTGTGGGAACGGTCAGGGTGGGTGCAGGGGTCGGACGGTGTACAAATATTTGCCGGACCCTGCGGGTGGCGAGGGGCCTCTCCCGAAAAATCCGGAGTTTTCATTACAGGAACCTGGCCTGAATCAATTAGTACACCGCCCGACCCCCCCACCTGATTCCCCATTTTCTGGAAAGATCGGATAACCTTCCGTCGGCAAAGTGCTGGATCCCAATACGGACGGGTGGTGGGGGTCGGGCGGTGTACTAAATTGTGACAGAATATCCAAGTGGGTGAGAATCATAGGAGGATGGGAGGATGTTCATCAGAACATCTTTGATGAACGAAGCCCCGGGAGCGTTATAAAAAAAGAATTGCAGATTGTTAGTTGTTCTTTGGGTTTGATAACTCCTCAAATTCTCACATCTTGATCTGCGCTAGCGCATCGTACGCGATCTTCCGGAAGAGCGAGGGGTCGATCGTGGGGTACTGCTCTTTTGCCTTCAGGATGTCGGGCGTCGGCTCTTTTGCGAATGCATCGACCCGGTCCAGCGTGTGCATTGCGGCGTCAAGCACCCAGAGGTCGCGGGTGTCCTTGTCCACCACGGTGATCGACTCGACCCGGACGGAGACGAGAGGAGCACTTGCAGGGTCTTTCTGGTAGATAGAGGCTTTTCCGATCACCGCAACGAACTGCGGCGGCTCGATCTTGGCGAGCTGCTGCATTGCCTCCGGCTGGTAACTGCCGGCCATCACAAAGAACGTCCCCGTAGGGTCGACCACGCGGCCCCGGTAGAACATGTTCTGTTCGCCCTGCCGGGTCTTCTCGGTCAGGGTACCGACAATGAAGATCCTGTTCGAGCGCTCACCGCTCGGCAGCAGGACGAACGTCGGGCTTTTCTCGTCCTCGCCATCCTTGAACTGGTACCGGCACTCCCGGAGCTCGGCGGCAAAGACCCGTCGTGCGGGTTCGCGCTCGAACTGCCCCTCACGGCGGGGCATATCGCGTGCGTTCGTGCTCATGAGGGTGCCCCCCCGGCACGATTCAGTAAAGCGGTATGGTCCCCCGTGCTGAACGCAACCTTCTCGCACTTGTTGACCAGCAGGCGGCCATCGATCTCGCGGCCATGGCAGGTGATGTACCGGCCGAGCACGGCGTCCCGCATCTGGAGGAAGACCTCGTCCATCCCGAGCGGGTTGTTCTCCGCGATCTCCTGCGCCTTTGCAAGAGAGATCCCGGTCAGGGCCTCGACAACATCGCGCTGGATCAGGACATTGTGGGTCTTCTCGCCGTCGTCAAGCCATCCTTTGATCCGAAGGTCGTATACGAACTTCGGCTGGATCTCGTGGACCGGGCAGTAGTTCTGCCTTGATAAGGCACGGTTGCAGCCCTCCACCGGGCAGCGCTTGATGATACCGGATCCCGGTGCAATGTGGACGATGGCGCCGGTGAAGGCGGCCTCCCCGCCGCTCACCGCGATCTCGCCTTCCTCCTGAAGGATGGTTGCCGCGTTCAGGTTCAGCGAGAGCCGGCCATTGAACTCGTCCACCTGTGCGTAAAAGATGTTGTACACGGCACCGGGCACGAGTTTTTCCTTGCCCGGCTCCTTCCAGATTACGAACTTGATGGTGCCGGTCTCGTCGCCTAAGAGGCCGGACTGGAGCATCCGTTCGTGGTTCGCCTCCCACTCCTGCACGAACTTGGCCCGCACCCCGCCAATGCCGGGCCGCAGGTCTTTTATGGGTGTCGGGGTCGGAATGAGCGACCGGTCCTCCGCGATCTCCTTAATGGTCGTTCCTGAGTGGACCTTGAGGTTCGCTACACCCTTGTACTCGTCCATGACTGCCGACTCGATCCGGTACCATGATCCCTCGGCCATGGCAGGGGCATTGGACTTTGCCCAGACAACGAACCGGATCGCGCCGGAGTCGTCGGCGATGATGCCGCTCTGGGCAATTGACGCTGAAGCTGGTGCCGAGAGTGCCACGATCTTTCCTTCAATGGTCACCCATTCACCGGGCACTCCTTCGGCGATCTTCTTCTCCTGCGTGCCGCCGCCCGAGCCACCCGCACCGGAACTTCCACCGGAACCCGGTGCCGGGAGGTTGTACTCCTTTGCGAGTTCGCTCGTCACGCTGCGTTCCGCCTCGGAGGGCTGGACACCGAATTCGTCCACGAGCCGCCGGAGTTTGCCTTCGATCTTCGTCACATCGGGCGTCTGCCCGCCCTGGGCAAATTTTCGGGAGATTCGGTTTGCTGCTTCGGAATAATCCATTTTCATACATCTCCAGTTATAAAATTCAGAATGCTGTGCAGATAAGTATGTCACCATGCGTAGTGAAAGTGTTGCTTTGTATCGCACTTCCCCCGGCAAAGGAGTCGGGTAGTATCGCGAGATTTATCTCACGAAAGAGCTGAACTTAGAGTTACTATGTCTGAGATAACCGCTGACAGCACGATCTATGAACTCCTCAAGGCAAAGCCTGAGGCAACCGAGGCTCTCTTCAAGTTCGGCATGGGCTGTGTCGGCTGCGCAATCGCCCGCGGCGAAACCATCCGGCAGGCTGCCGAGGCACACGGCATCCCGCTCCCCGAGCTCCTCAACGCGCTTGGCATAAAAGAGTGAGCCCACTCTTTTAGTCGGGCAATAAAATTACCCAAGCATCAAGGAATAATTGTATTATTCCTCTCAATGAACTCCCGGCGGAGTTCACCATCAAAGAGTGATTGAGATCACTCTTCTCATCGTGCGGTGAACCGCACGACATAAAAGAGTCAACCCACTCTTTACGTCGGGCCAAACAATCGCCCAAGCATAAAGGAGGAAGGCCTCTTTTTCATTGGGCAAAAGAATCCCTTATGCAAAAGGGACCAAACAAACTGCGTTTTTCTTTTCCGTTTTTAAAAGGTGATTATTGTTTCTGCGTCTGCTGTTCTGCGTACTGCATCAGCTCTTCGCGTGAGGCATTCGGGAATTTTCTGAAATAGGTGGCAACAGCCGGCTCGTGCAGGAGCGTGCAGGCAGCACAGTTCCAGACCTTTCCCCCGCCCGAACTTGTCACCCACTGCCCGAGACGTTCGTCTTTGCACGGGTAGAACGGGCAGTAACAGAAGGCGCAGGACTGCCCTGCGAAATGGCAGGGGTAATACGGGCATTCCTTACCGGGTGTCCACTCCGCCCAGTGGCCGCCTTGGAACCGGCTGTAGACGAAGAAGGCCGGGCGGCTGGACTGCGTGCCGGTGTCATGCCTTTGGAGAGCCTCGGGGACCCCGTGGAGGACGGCCTCCCGGACCCGCAGGCCGGCCGGCGTGATGCGGCCGGCAAACCGGTGGAAGGTCTCACCTTCCGAGGCTGCGATAACGGCATCGGTGGGCGTGCCGGTTGCCGGGAGGTCGAGCCCGAGCAGCGCCTCGGCCTTTGCCTCGGTCGCGACCATGATGGTCTCGAGCAGGGCAGCGTCCTCCATCCCTTCGCTGCTGCAGATGATGATGTTGATCGTGCCGGCCGTTGACGGGGGCTCCCGCCGGGTCCCGGCTGTAACAAAGACCGTTATGAAATCGTACTGGAGGATGCAGGCCTGCTGCACCGGGACAGAAGTCAGGAGGCCGAAGAGATCGGATCCAATCCCCTCTGCGGCAGCGACCCGCTCGATCTCTTTTTCCGGATCATCATGGTGCCAGTCTTGAGGGACGGTATGGTTGATGAGGGAAGAGACCGAACGGATGCCCCCGAGAATCCCGGTGCTGGCGGCGCGGAACGACCCGCGGATAAAAAGCGTGGATTTACCGAGGTAATATCTCATGCAACAGAATAGCGGGTGCGGTCTTTGAGCTCCTGCTGCTTGCCGGCATTCCAGCCGGAGACGTCCTGGAGGTATCCTGTGACCCTGCTGATCTGGGTGACGTCGTGTGAGCCGCACTCGGGGCAGACCGCCTGGCCGCAGAGCGGGCAGTATTCGATGCCCGCGATCACTTCATGGGTGCAGTTGCAGTGGTCGAGGGGGCACATGAGCTCGAGGTGTGTCTCGCCGCAGTTCGGACACGGGTTCTCCTCGACAATGAGGTGGCAGGTGTGGCACTTGTATTTACGGTCATGCTCGGGAATGTCGGATAGTGTCTTGTAG
>NZ_PIZH01000141.1 GCF_002835825.1 Methanoregula sp.
CAGTTCGACCGTGTAGAAGATGCGGTTGCCCTTTGCCCCCTCGACAAAGCACCAGACCTTCACGGGTTTTCCGGTCGCCTTTGCAACCGGCTCTGCCATCTCGGCAAACCGCTCGGAGTACCCGGCCCAGATCGCATCGGCCTGTTCAAAGGTGACCGGGTACGGGTCGCGGTACGATTCGCCGAAGATCATGACGCTCCCGTTCACCGGGAATGCCCGCTCGTACCAGTGCTCGTTCATCATCCGCTCCCACGAGGGGTACGGGTAGTAGCCGTTGATGCCCATTGCCCAGATCGCCCGGTTGGGTGGATCGGCCTTCGCAGCCGGCCCTTCGTTCACGGTGTCCAGCAGGCGCAGGAGGCTCCCGTGGTTTCCTTTGGCCGAGTAAAAGCCCATGTGGACCTGCGTGCCGGGTGTTGCAAGCAGCGGTTCGTAGGCCACTGCCTCGGTAAAGAGCTGCTGTGTGTAGGTCGGATCGCGGACCTGTTTGAGTTTCTCAACAGGGTCGACAAAGACCGGCTCGTGCGGTGAGACGGCCGGGCAGCTGGCGGGTGCAGGGGTGGATGCTCCCCCCAGAAGGAATGATGCGGCAAGGATGCAGGCGAGAAAGACGATCCCGGCAAGCAGGAGGATGCGGGGATTTTCAAGCGGGCTGTCGGGCGAGGGTGCCATGAAATTACCTTCGTGTTGCCCGCTTAAAAAGTGATCAGAATTAGGGTCTGTAGAAAACCTGTGTGGGATAGTATTAGATCGGGATGGAGCCACGGGCGCTCGGGGTCTGCCGACCCTCGCCACGCGAAGAATCCTTCGGATTCTTCTCATCCTCACAGTCTGATGACTGTTCGGACCGTGGAACCTGGTTGTATGCGAGCATTGAAAATTAACCGAGGGGGTCAAGGGGGCTTGCCTCCTTGGGCTGCATCGAAGAACCCTTTGGGTTCTTCTCCTTCCTCATCGTCCTGATGAACCATTCGGACTCCCCCTCTGGGGGCCGAATAAAGGGAGGTCGAGACGAACGCTTTAGCGTTCTTCGAGCGAGAGAGGGGGTCACACTCGTAATTCCCCTGCGTGCATTATGACAGGGAAGGACTTCTTCAGAGTCCAAAAGGTTGTCACGTCAGCGCTTGAGGTAGCGTTGCATTGGCCGAACCGAGGATCCAGTCATCCGGTCTCTCCCAGTCAGCATCGACACTCCGGGCAAAATACAGCTGCACGAGTCCTTTGTCTTCGAGGTTCTTCAGCTCGGGGAACTCGTACTTCGCAAAGACCCGGCCCGGCTTTGCGCCCTCGACAAAGCACCAGACCTTCACGGGCCGGCCGGTAGCGGCCGCAAACATCTCGGCCATCCCTGCGTACCGGGCGGAATACTCGCCCCAGATCGCGTCTGCCTGTTCGTAGCTGACCGGGGAGGGATCGCGGTAGGTCTTTCCGGCTATCGTCACCGTGCCGTTCGCCGCCATGCTCCGGTCAAACCAGTGTTCGGAGAGGATCCGGTCCCAGGCCGGGTACTGGTAGTAGGCATTCGCCCCCTCGTTCCAGATCGCCCGGTTGGGTGGGTCGGCTTGTGCCGCAGGGCCTTCGTTCACAATATCCAGCAGACGGAGTACGCTGCCATGATTTCCCCGCCCCGACCAGAAGCCCATGTGGACCTGTGTTCCCGGTGCTGCCAGCAGGGGTTCGAGGGCCACGGCTTCCGAATAGAGTCTGCCGGTAAAGGCCGGGTCGCGGAGTTCGCGGAGTTTTTCCTCCGGGCTTGTGAAGAGTGGGCCCGGGGGCGTGTTCGGGACAGCGGCGCAAGTACCGGCAGGAGCGGTAATGTTCGATCCGCCCGCAAGGAACGCTGCCGCAATGAGGGCGAAGAGAATGAGGATTCCTGCAAGAAGAATGATAACGTGCCGGTTGCCGGAAAAAGGCCGCGGGATTGCCATGATACAACCTTTCCGTTCAAACGTAAAAAATGCCCGTACCGGATCGGAAATGCCGGCAGATCCCTGGTAATCACAGGATACCGCTTCCCTTACAATCGGCAGCCCGTAGGAATAATATTCACGGAACTCTTCGGGATCTTTTCTTCGAGCGATTCTTTCATCCGGTCCATGATCTCCTGCACCTCGCTCATCCGCATATCTCCCGGGAACTCCAAAAAGATCTCGATGTAGATGCTGCCCCCGCTGCGCCGGGACCGGATTGCATGGACCTGCTCGTACCGGTCGAAATGTCCGGCAAGTTCCCGCATGACGACAAGCTGGAGTTCTTCTTCAAGCGTGCGGTCAAGGAGATCCGGAAGCGACTGGCGGATCATACCGTACCCGGACCGGAAGAGAATACCGATGATGACAAGGGATGCAACCGGGTCGATATAGACCGCCCACGGGTAGGCAGAGCAGAGGACGGCAAATACCAGCGCGAGAAAGACCACGAGATTTGCGAATGCCTTGAGCCGGAAGAGGCGCCACTGCGAGTCCATCAGGGGCGAAGGTTCGTGCTGTGCAATGCGGTAGTTCCGGAACCAGAACCCGGTATCGATGACGATCATGATAAGGGTGATTGCCATGCCGACGGCAATCCCGCTGGTGCCAAGAACCGCCGGCATAAGGAACTTCATTACTGCGATGCCAACGAGGATGAAAACGGAGATGAGGAGTATCCCGCCGGTTATGATCCGCGCGATGTTTTCGAACTTTCCCATCCCATAGTCATAGGTGCCGTCCCCCCGGGCGATTTTCCGGGCAATCAGCCAAGCGACAACGATACCGAGGGCTTCATTGATGGTTTTCATGACCGATGCGTACAGGGTCACCGAGCCGGAGAGGATGGCCGCAGCAAGCTTGGGGATAACGGAAACAACACCGGCAAGAATGTTGTAAAAGAGTGCCCGCTCCCGCTCCTGCTCGCCGCGGTGGATCAGCGCGATCCGTTCCTCCGAAAGCCCGGCCTGCCTGCGCATGGTATTCCGGTAGTATTGGTACAGGGATGGAAAAAACTACCGGGCAGCCCAACAGTCCGGGTCATGCATGCAGGATTTTTCCCGTGCCTCTTTGCAGGTGCCCCGGTTCAGCAAACAAACTACATCAAGACAATAATTCATATTGGAAGAGATTAAATACTCCAGCATGGTGATTTGAGGCGGGTAAACCAGCATGACAAAACCCCAGCAGCGATCCGGTGACGATGAGCGGAAGGATACAGGCAAACCCGCTCCGGTAGTGTATACTGCTGATGATGTAGAACGGATCCGGAGGGAGTACGATGCGAAATTCTCGGAACTGGAGCACCGGATCTTAAAAACCATTGAGAAAGCGGTGGGTCCGAAACAAGGCGAAGGAACACCGCTCCGCATGACCATGCCGCAGTCCAGCCTCTCCTGGATCGAGAAGGCCACGCCCCGTCAACTGATCGATCTGTTCGGGACTTCCGTTGCCGGGGGGCAGAAAAGACCCAATCCCGGGACCTTGTTCATGGCATGGGGCGCACTGTTCTCCAGCCTCTTTTTATCCAGTTCGGACCTCCAGAACGATATCGATACAATCAGCCGGGAAGACCGCGAGCTGCTCTGCCGGGTGATCCACGATGACTGTACCCGAAGCGGGGGAAAGTTTGTCTTCACCATCCTCCAGAAGGGGGCAAACCTTGACCGGGCAGCGCTTGTCGTCATTGCAAACCTCAGCGACCTTGCCACGGTCACGCAGGACGGGGAGCCGGCAATCATCCTTCTTATCAAGACCTGCGACAAGAGTATCCGCCCGCTCCTGATCGAAAAGGCCGGGAAACGACTGCTTGCCGGGGTGAATGACCGGGACGGGATACCGGCCCTCTTTTCAGTCTTTGGCCTCGGTGACCTCAGCGTGTACGACATCGAGGCTGTCGAGAAAGTCTTCACAAAGGAGGAGCTCAAAAAAGTTGTCCCGAAGACCGGCCTTGGCAGGAGCGCGTTCGATGCTTACACGGAGATTGCGACACGGCTGAAGGAGAGCCTGGCCCACCAGAGAAAGTCGTTCATGAACGCCCGGGCGGGCGCAGCGGCAGAAGCCGGAAACGGGAAAACCGGTGAGGACGGGGCCGCATCGGCTGAGGGGAACGGGCACAATACAGACGAACCGGGGGAGCCGGGCGACACGTCCATCCTTATCCTTGTCGTGGACGACAGCAAAATTTTGCGCAGCCTCTTACTCCAGCACTTAAAGAACCTCGGGTATGAAAACATCATCGAGGCACAGACCGGTGATGAGGCCGTGGTTGTTGCCGCGGAAAAACACCCGTATCTGGTGTTCATGGACATCAACATGCCCGGGAAACGCGATGGGATCGCTGCTGCCAGTGAGATCCGGAAGACCACGGATGCGCGGGTCATCTTCCTGACCAGCTGCTGCAACAAGGAGACCATCGACCGGGCACGGGATATCGATCCGGATGGTTATATCCTGAAACCGTTCAGCGAACGCAATATCCGCGTTGCCCTGCGGCTGCTGAGATGAACGGGCAGGCCGTACGGGAGTGCTGACGCCCGGCCGGAACATACGGCATTGCAGTTGCCCCGGGAAGGCTATGATACCGGGATGACCGGATGAGTCCCCGTATCGTGGCTTTCAGCCAATCCTTTTTTTGGCCGTGTTCATGCGGGGCCCCTTTCATCCATGGCACTTTCCGCAGGTTTATGTCGCAGTCGTGCCATAGGACACCATATGAGCACGACAAGATCGATTGCAGGGACTTCGGTTTCCCGGCTGACCCGGGAAGGGGCTGGTGTCCGGCTCCACCGGGCGTTCGGGTACAACGAAATCCCGGCGTTCGACCCGTTCCTGATGCTCGATGACTTCCGGGCAGACAGCCCGGACGAGTACCTTGCCGGGTTCCCGTGGCACCCGCACCGGGGTATCGAGACCGTGACGTACATGCTCGAAGGTCGCGTCGAGCATGGCGACAGCATGGGCCATAAGGGCAACGTGCCGGCCGGGGGCATCCAGTGGATGACTGCGGGGTCGGGGATCATCCACCAGGAGATGCCAAAACCGGTGGACGGGAAGATGGGGGGATTCCAGCTCTGGGTCAACCTTCCCCGGAAGGATAAGATGATGGCCCCGCGGTACCAGGAATTGCGGGCCAACGAGATCCCGCGTGTCACGGTGCCGGGTGGGGCGGAGGTACGGGTTGTCTGCGGGTCCATCGGAGGAGTAACCGGCCCGGTCCGGGACCTGATGGCGGATCCCGAGTATCTCGACGTATCACTGGGACCAAAGATGCAGTTTTCTCACCCGGTGAAAGCGGGATACCTGGCAGCAGCATACGTTTTTTCCGGGTCGGGTACATTCGACTCATCGAGCGGAGAAATGCTGGGGAACCGCACGATGATCCGGTACGATT
>NZ_PIZH01000142.1 GCF_002835825.1 Methanoregula sp.
CCGGCAACTGCGGACGCAGGCGGTCTACGTGAGGCAGCCGATCTGCGCGAGGTTCATCGGGTTATCCTGTTGGAAACAACGCAAGTGTCCCAGGCCGCTAATCGTCGGGTAGCGCACCAGGCACCAGCCGATGGGAAGGCCGACTTCGGTCATGCCTTTTCGTGATTCTTCCATTGCCACACGCATGAAGGGATCCATACCCTGTGCTGGGTGCGGATCCTGTTTAATGTTGTGGATGGGACACCCTCGCCGGAAGTAACTCCCCGTGATTCCCGCGAGAAAACCCCCGGCCTCCCGCAGCAGTCCCGCCATATCTTTATGAAGCCGCGTGCATACTGTCAATCAATGGATTACTCGTACCAGCCGCAGGAACGCCAGAGAAAACTGGCGGTGTTAATCGATGCCGACAATGCACAGGCAAGCATCATCAAGAACCTCCTGGATGAAGTTGCGAAATACGGCATCGCTTCCGTGAAACGGATCTATGGGAACTGGACAACGCCCCAGCTCCAGCCCTGGAAGGATGTCCTCCTGTCGCATTCCATCGTACCGATCCAGCAGTTCAATTACTCGTCAGGGAAAAACGCCACGGACAGTGCGATGATCATCGATGCGATGGACCTGCTCCACGCGGGCAATGTTGACGGGTTCTGTATTGTCTCAAGCGACAGCGACTTCACCCGGCTCGCGTCCCGGATCCGCGAATCGGGCCTGATCGTGTACGGCTTTGGGGAGAAACGGACGCCCAAACCCTTTGTCGATGCCTGTGACAAATTCATCTACACGGAAATCCTGCGGCCCTCGGACTCTTCCGGCAGTTCCGGTGAGACCCGCCCGGAAATCACCGGTATCAACACCGTCAAAAACGATCCCCGGTTCCTGCGGCTGCTCCGGAGCAGCATCGAGGACTCCTCGGACGACAAGGGCTGGGCGGAGCTCGGGCTTGTCGGCAGTAACCTCCAGAAAAAGAGCCCCGAGTTCGATGCACGCAACTACGGGTTCCGGAAGTTCTTCGACCTGATCCAGTCGCTGGGCCTGTTCGAAGTCGACGAGCGGCAGTCAAAGGACCAGAGCGGGAAGATCATCTATATCCGGGAAAAAGTGAAAAAAGGGCGGAAATAGCCCCGCCGGTATCATCTTCTTTTTTAAAACCGGGCCGGGATGACGGCAGGTTCCGGGCCGTTTTACGGGTATCTGCGTACATTTTTCCGCTGCATCCCGGAAAAGAATCCAAAAAGGGCAGATTCACACTGCCATATTCATCAGTACAAATTTTTTTGGATAGCGTTGCCACAAGGCTCACGTTGCCGGGGTTACCTGGTATGATTTCGCACACCCATGGACGGGACCGGAAAAAAGTTACTTTTTGTGTGCGGGCTTCTCATCGTGATGAATGAGGCGGCACTTGTTGACGCACTCCCAGTTTGCCGGGTGGAACTTCCCGTCAGCATCAGCTTTCATGGTAGTGTGATACTTTTCCCCGCAGACAAGGCATTCCATCAGGCCGTCTTTCTCGTCAACAATCCGTGTTGTGTGCTTTTTGTCGCTCATGATCGTTAGTCGGTACCCGGACTAAAAATACGTATGGATGGGGCAATAGTGCCGGCACGGATCCGTTGCCCCGGGGATATCGTTAAATTGGAACAACGATAACATCAACCATTCACACAGGGTGAAACAAACCATGCCGACAAGCAAGAAACAACTGGTAAAACTGAACAAGGCAAAGAAGGAGAAGGCAGAGGAGCTCTCAAAGCAGGCAGCCGGCGGGAGCAAGGAAGCGCAGAAGAAGCTCAAGAAACTTGAGAAGAAACTCAAGTAAGCCTCCAGTTTTTCGATCTCCTTTTTTTCTCACTGGCTGGCAGTGAACCGGAAGGTCTGCTGTTCGACTGTCCCTCGTTCAGAAAAACAACCGATGCATGAGAGAAGACTGAACGCCCGGATCCCGTACCGCCCGGCAAAACCGGATCGCCGGCCTATAAATATTCATCCGGTCAATCACCGTCCGTATGAAGATTACAGCAATCGCACTTCTCATCATCATCGCCGTGATCGCCTGCGGGTGTACAACCCCGGCTCCGGCAGCAGCACCCTCATCGACGAATGAGGCTCTCCCGGCCCTGGCCATTCCGGATCTCACCGGCACCTGGACAGGCCCCATGACCGGCTATGAACCGGATGCGGGATTCACGAACTACGGCAACACCACGATGTCGATGATTGTCTCAGAACAGCAGGGACGCATCTTTACCGGGACGTTTGTTTTCGGCAGTGGCAACAACACTGAAACGATTCCCTTCTCGGGAGTGATCGGCCGTAATGGCAGGACGCTCACGATCCCGCAGAAGACCGGAGGGTACAGTTTTGGTGAAGTCATTTCTTCCGGTGAGATCGAACTGATCTACGTCAGTGACGGCACGCACTATTCCTCCTCCATCGATATGCTCCGGAAAGCATAAGGCCCGGCATCCTCTCTTTTTTTGGGCTTATATATCCCAGACCCGGGGAATCTTCCGACAGGGTAATGGATTCCGGCAATCATCAGGCAGGCCCGGCGCCGAAGCGATCAGGGCTCCCGCGGTAATTTCTTCTCCGGCGGCTCCCGGCTCCAGTCATCGTACCCGAGTATCAGATGCTCGATGGCAACCTCGATGGAACCTGCATCGGGGTCCGGGAATGCCCGGTACTCGTCCACCTGGCAGTGGGAGAGATGATAGGAATACAAGACATCTCCGTTCTCGTCGCAGGCTTCGATGGTGAACGGTCGCTTGTATTCGGGGAGGAGGGAGCCTTTGCCGGTTGCCGGGCCGATGGTGCCGTCATTGCCGAACATCCCCTCCCGCAGCCGGAGATATGCCTCTGGCTGGCGCATGACAGAAACGTCAGGGCAGGAGAGAATGCTCCGCAGGTGCTGCCGCGCGAGTGCGGTGCCGATACCACCGGTGGAGACATGGATGATGCCTGCGGGTTTTCCGGCCCATACGCTCTTGCCGGCCGGGCGGGATCCATGATCGAGTGCGTTCTTGAGTACGGTGGGGATCGAGCGGTTGTATTCCGGTGATACGATGAGCAGTCCACTCGCAGACCGGACCGCGTTCTTCATGCGGATGACTGCTTAGCCCGGGGGGTCCTCTTCGTCCTGGTTGTATAACGGCAGATCCCCGATGAACACGCGGGTGAAGGAAACCTCCTGCGGGGCAAGCTGAACGAAACCCCCGATACGCTTGCTGTTAAAGAACCCGTTCTGAAGATTTCCAACAATAACTGCGATTGAATACGTGCGTATGCTCGGCTCTCCATCCATGAGGTACCGTTTCGTTTCCCGCACATACATCCGCCCCCTCCGGATGAAATGATCGAGAGAGGAACAACAGGATGATCATGGTCCGGATAAGAATAAAGAGACCTGAGGGGTGCGTACAATGCGTGTCACAGATTCATACGGAAGGCGGAATCAGAAATCGGAATAGAGAAATACCTGTGTAAGGAAACGGTACAAGGCTGGGGTTAGTTGTGGGTTGCAGACTGGCTGAATCCGTCTTGGTCGTCGTTTCCCTCGTGTTCATCGTTTCTGCCGGCTGCGTCACCATCCACGTTAATGCACCCGTTTTCTCCTCGGCGCAACTCCCGGCAGCCGCGGAAAATGTCACCGGTACTCCTCCTTCTTCAGAGCGTTATTCATCGGGTGTCCTGGACAACGAGTCAGCAGCACGGGATCCGGATACGAATCTGAGTCCTGCTAAGACAATGAGTCCCGTCTCCCGCATTACGGCAAACCCGAACAGCAAGTCCGATGTCAACCGGCGGTTCCAGGATGTTGTGTTTGGCAATGAAGCCCAGTATCTCAACCGATGGGAGAACCGGAATGTGAAACTCGGCGTGGCCGGAGAATATACACGGGAAGATCTCAAAACCCTTCATGATTTTGTCATCCGGTTCAACAATGTGTCCGATACCACGCACCTGACCCTCCCCTACGAGAGCGAGAACCAGGAATTCACCATCCGCTTTGTGCCTCCATCCTTTTTCAGTACCATCGATGAGGATGTGGCCGACAAGGTGGTCAGGAATACGGACACCGGGGAGGTTTACTTTGCGGATGTGACCAATAAGAACTCCTGGGTTGAGACGGATCTCATCTACATCAATTCCCGCTTTAAAGGTGAAGAGAGGAAATACCTCCTCCTCCGGGCGCTCCTGTATGATATGGGTTTTGAGGGATATTCCGATGATCCTGCCAGTATCTTCTATTTCAATCCGCGGACAACCGAACTCAGCGAGATGGACTGGGCGGTCATCGACCTGCTGTACAGCAAAAAATTCACCTATGGGGAATCCCTGTCCTCGGTGAGGGCCAAGCTCACCTGATCCGTTTTGCAGGGCCGTTCTTCGATTTTGGATACAGCAGGTTTTTTTACCGGTCTATAAAACATTTTGAAAACTGACAATTACCGGGGGAATTCACCGGTAAAGCGACAGGTGCCGGCACCAGGATAAACGCAGATGAAAAAGGTTTACCGGACTCTGGAATAAAAACAGCAGAAACAGATTGTCGTTTCTCCCTGAGATTATTACCCGATGTATCGTTCCCCGGCAATTTCTCTTACCGGAAGAAGTGTGGAATCTGCCATTTTTCGTAAACAGACGGCCCTGTTATATATCGGGTTTTGTCTGACGTAATCCTGCCCTGGTTATCTCGCCTCGTTGAACGAGATCACGTGCGTCAGCCGTTCGACATTCATTGGCGAGAGGATCTTCTCCCGGTTTGTGATGTGTTCTGCCAGCCGGTCGAGAGTGATTACATCGATATCCTTGTTGATCCTCAGGTCGGGGTGGGACCCCCTGAGGGAGACGATGATACACCGGATTTTCGGGTTCCTTTCGTAGAAACGGTACTCGTCCTTCATGGAGAGCCAGAGGGCCTGCGTGGCAATCCGTACCTGGCGTTTGATGTCTCCGGTCTTCAGTTCAATGTCTGCCCCTGACCAGTTCTTGGTCCCGATAAGGAAAAGCCCCGTGGGCCCGATGACAACCGGGTCGATCTGCTGGAACCGGATTTCGTCCTTCTTTCTCCACCAGTACGCGGTGTCGAAGCGGTGAAGGTCGACACCGCTCATAATATGATAGTCATCAGGCATCTCTGAGAGCACATCGACAACCTGCTGCTCAGCTGTTGCTCCGATGAGATAGGACCGGTTCTTCTCAAGGAATCGCATCGTTGCGGTGATATCCCGGCTTGCAGAACTGACGCTGCGTGTCCGTGTTGCGATCGCCTTTTCCCATTCGCGTTTCAACTTCCAGATTTTCCATCGGACCCTGGTTGAT
>NZ_PIZH01000143.1 GCF_002835825.1 Methanoregula sp.
CGGTATACCAGGTTGTGCAGGGCGAAGCCACCGTGACCGGCTGGAACGAAACGGGTGTCCGCACTGCCCTTACCGACATCCGGACCGGGGCAATGCCCTGGATCACCGGTGCGAGCGGCGGACTGGAATATGATGTAGTCCTGGGTGTTGACCCGATCATCACGTGGTACTCCCACTGGACCGTGGACAACGGGACATTTAAGACTCTCAAAACCATCAGTTCGGAGAACCTCACGGCAGGTTCCAAGAGCGATCAGGTATCTGCGGGGGGAACCCGGGCGTCTGAGGCGCTCATGTCGATAACGCATTCCGACCCCTATTCTGCAGCCCGCGAGAGAACGGCATTCCGGGCTGTGATCGTTGGCCCGTCTCAGGGGTGGAGAAATTACCGGCACCAGTCCGACGCCCTCAGTGTCTATACCCTGCTCCGGAAGAACGGTGTTTCCGATGAGGACATCATCCTCATGACGTTTGACGATGTCCCGACAACCCCGGAAAATCCCCTGAAGGGCGATGTCCATAATGTTCCCCGCGGGGAGAATCTCCGCGTGGGGGCGCTGGTGGATTATACCGGCCCGGCAGTTACCGCAGACACATTGAAGAACGTCCTGACCGGGAACCGGACTGCATCCACACCGGTCGTGCTGGAGAGCAATGCCGGAACGGACGTGTTTGTGTACATCGCCAGCCACGGGTCGCCGGGCGAGGTTGTCTTTGCATACGGGCACGGATTTTTTACCACCGATGACTTCACCACGGTCACCGATGCTATGGCGCGGGATGGCCGGTACCGGCAGATGGTTTTCTTTGTAGACACCTGCTTTGGGGAGAGTATCGCCACCGGGGCAACCGCACCGGGCATCTACTACCTGACCGGTGCTGCAAAGAACGAGCCATCGCTTGGGGCAGTCTACGATATGGATATCAAACAGTGGCTGTCCGACGAGTTTACGTCCAGCGTTCTTTCGACACTCAGGGCAAATCCGGAGATCACGTTCCGCGAACTGTATCCTGCCACATATAAGACCGTGACCGGCTCGCATGTCCGTATGGTCGACACCGGGCAGTTTGATCTTGACACACCGGTCATGGCCTACCTTTCTCCCTGATGCCCCGGGCTGTGCCTTTGGAGAAAGCATACCGGCAGGTCGTAACAGGGGCCCGCCAAGAATCTGTTGCGGAAGCTGGCTCTCGCTGTTCCGCTGTTCGTTTTTGGAATGGGGAAAAAGTTTGAACCGGATCTCTGGTGCCGGTGGATCCGGGACCGGGCACTGATCGTTCAGGAGATCCGGCTCAGCGCACCCGTGCCAAGGTCATAGTAGAGGCCGTGGACTGCCACGCGGTTCTCTGCAACGGCCTTCTTTAAGAGCGGATACGTGAACAGGTGCTCGATCTGGAGCCGGACATTCTCCTGCTCGATCATCCGGTACCGCTTCTCCTGTTCCTCAGGCGTATGCGGCATCTCGATCTTTGAGTCGACCCGGTCTTTTGCCTCGCGGGCATTGTTCAGCCAGAGCGGGATATATGCATCCGTGCTCTCCTTGTCGAGCGCCCTGATTGCCCCGCAGTTCGAGTGCCCGCAGATCACAACGTCTTTCACCTTCAGGTGCATGACCGCGTATTCGAGCACGGTGGCAAAGTTCCAGTCATGGACCGGGACGATGTTGCCGATGTTCCGCTGGATAAAGAGCTCGCCTGCCCGGGCCTGCGTGATGTGCCCGGTCTGGAGCCGGGAATCCGAGCATCCGATCCAGAGGGTCTCCGGGTGCTGGCTGCCAGCCAGTTCCTTGTAATAGTCAATGTTCGGGGTAAAATCGGATTCCCGAAACCTTAGGTTCCCTAGTAATAACTTATCAATCGCCATACACACACCTCTGACAGTGTACATAGACCGGCGCACGCACCGGCGTATGATGTATTGATACTTGTCCGGAGGATGAAAGAAGGTTACGGTTTGATGAGGCTCAAAGGACTGAATCATGATAAGGCGCCGAAAGGTTCTGTGAGATGCGACGGGCCAAAAGGCCCGGAGCAGGAGAAGAGCAGTAAAGATCTTCGACTTTCGACGGGCCAAAAGGCCCGGAGCAGGAGAAGAGCAGTAAAGATCTTCGACTTTCGACGGGCCAAAAGGCCCGGAGCAGGAGAAGAGCAGTAAAGATCTTCGACTTTCGACGGGCCAAAAGGCCCGGAGCAGGAGAAGAGCAGTAAAGATCTTCGACTTTCGACGGGCCAAAAGGCCCGGAGCAGGAGAAGAGCAGTAAAGATCTTCGACTTTCGACGGGCCAAAAGGCCCGGAGCAGGAGGAGAACCTGAAGGGTTCTTCGACCTGCTGAGGCCCGAAGGGCCGAAGGGGCCGGTAATCATCCTGCCCTCTTTGTTATCCGGTTGGTATAACTCACCCGGACATCACTCTTATCGTGCATGACCAATAACATGTAACGAACAACGGGCAGCACTACCTGTCCAAAAGAGTCCCGGACCATGCCAACGATCACCGCACCTGCCGAGTCCGATCGGTATAATGAAGACTTAACCCTCCTCACGCTCTATTCCCTTGCCGGTGAGGAGAGCAGCGGTTTTCTCGCCATCCGCCCGCACTTCATCCGTCACATAGGGAAGGTCATCTTCTCGGAGAAGACCGCACCGTCTGCGGAACGGATGGTCGAGGCCGTCACGGCCCGGGAACTCACTCCGGCAGAGATGGTCCGGGCGGAACGCGAGCTCTGGATCCACTACCACCAGCAGAAGGCTGACCCGTCGCACGACCGGCTCTTTGCGGTCTTCTCGGGCCAGCGGATCATCGGCGTTGCCCGGTGTTCCCGGCACGAGGACGGGCTTGAGGTGGATGCGGTCTATGTCCTGGAGGAATACCGGTTGCGGGGATTTGCCCGTTCGGTCATGATTCTCCTTATCGAGGAGTGCGGAAGGAACGAGACGCTGTTCATGCACTCCAAGACCGAGCTGGTCAATTTCTATGGCAGCCTCGGTTTCCGCCTCATCCCCGAAGCGGAGCTCCCGGCAAGCATTCGCGATCGCTTTGATTTCGTTTTTGGGGATCTCGACAGTATCCAGGTCACACCCATGCGGCGGGAACCGGGGGAGCCTGATATGGTTCCTGGTACTCCCTGACGGTCCCCACGATAACGGTTTCTGGTTTACGTGGACGGGAAAGCAGGTGCGTCCTTCGGATAATCACGCCTGCTGGATAATGAAATGACCTTTCCGCAGGTGGGTGACATCCTCAATGGTCTCCATCGCCCCGGTGACCGTACCCGTGGTATCCCGGATCAGCGATGCCGTGACCCGGAGCCATCGTCCCCCGCCATGCATATCCGGGAAGAAATCCGTGCATTCGATTCTGCCCTCAGTCCCGTCACTGCGCAAGCACATGCCGCTGAACTGGCGGGCAATCATCTCCACGTTGCGATCAACCACGAAGTCGATCAGGCACGCACGGGGCAGGGAGTAGAATGCCTTCCAGTGGTCGCTGGTCCCCACGACCTCTTCCCCCCGGATCCCGGTAAGGATCTCCAGCGCCCGGTCCCAGTACACAACCTTGTGGTTTTTGTCAATGAAGAAGCGGGGGGTGGTCGGGATCTGGAAGAGCGTCCGGAGGAGCCGGTCGCGTTCCTCGGAAGCCCGCCGTGCGATCGTCCGTTCGGTGATGTCTTCGAGAATAAGGGTTATCCCGGAAGAGCCGTTCTCCAGGGTGGTCGGGATGAAGCGACCCTCAAAAAAGACTTCTGCATCGTTATGGACAACGGTGATCTCCTTTTTCCACAGGGGTCCGCCGGCAAGGAGGGGGGCAATTTCCCGCTCGTCTTCCTGAGAGAGTAAGGGGAACGGGAGAGCGCTGAGCCGGGAATGAAGGGCGGATTCCCGGGGGATGCCCGCAAACATGCAGAACGAGCCGCTGACCTGGATGATTCGGAGGTCACCATCAAGGACAATGATCAGTTCTTTTGCATGGTTGAGGAGATCCGAGACAGGGACCCGGTGGGAGAGAGTATAGAGCTTGGCGTTTCCGACATGACGGACATCCAGCTGCCCGGCAGTGGTCATGACCTCGGCATATTTTGCCACGGAGTTGCGGCTCATGTTCACGGCAGCGGAGATCTCCTTGATGCTCATGCCAAGGGGATGTTCTTTTAACACGGCACGGATCCGTGCGGCTTCATCCGTACTCTGAATCTCCCCTGTCATGTCTCTCCCCTGCACAGATCGGCTGCTATCGTGAAAGATATGTAATAACGCTTATTTAGTGGCTGTGATATACATAGATATCGTGCATAGTGTTTGTGCACTAGCGCACAGCATACCGGTCAGATGGGCAGTACCTGCCTTTTCATGGATGATATACACACCTCTGAACCATATCACCAGGTACCAGGACTGATCCCATCACTCTTTCTCACCATTCCTTATTGGCGTTTATTATCGGATTTGGAGAGGTTTATCTTCCTGTCACTTCCCGCACAGGCGCCGGGCAAAGGGGCGGAGCATGTCCAGGCTTGCCTGGATCTCAGTATCAGTACTCGAAAGAGCAACTACGTAGAGCAGGATCAGGGCATTTTCCAGCTGAAGACTGTACGACCTCTCCCTGTCCGGGTTGCCAGGCAGGGATGAGAAAAGCAGGTGCTGATGTTCAGCGGAAAACTCCGGGAATTCATCAGGAACGGGGCCCGTTTCCCCCATACGGCCTGCCTGGAAGGATACTATGGCAAATGCCCTCTCAAGCAGGCCGGGAGTGGTTACATCGGCCAGTTCCGGTACACCCGAAGCGAGCCTGCAGGACTCTTCGTATTCCCCTTCGGCAAACCGGATAAAGACCCTTCCCGCTGCACGCGCGAGAGCGGGGGATACCGTTAGCAGGTTCGCAAGAATGCGGGCCTGGTATTTACCCAGCGGTTCATTGGGTGATAATACTGCGGCTCCGCACATCTCGTCGCTGAAACGACGTTTCAATCGTATAAGGAGAATTGTCAGTCCAGTCGCATAGAGCAGCTGGAGTACTGCCCCGGCTCCTGCCTCGATGGGGGCAGTCAGAAAAATGATACCGTAGATCGGGGTCGAGAGCGCCACGATATCCTTTCGCGGCCGGATCCATGCCAGGTAAGCAAGAATGAACGAACTGATTGTGCAGCCAATAGCGATGTACTGGAAATCAACCGGGTATCCTGCTACCCACAGGAGGATGCCGGCACCCGTGATGCCAAACGCGATCAGTGGCACGGCTGCTTCGAGGTAGCGTTCCCGCACCCGGCTCGGTACTTCTG
>NZ_PIZH01000144.1 GCF_002835825.1 Methanoregula sp.
GTATTAAGGGAACTTATGCGCATCCTCCTCCCCACCGGCTCTGCCACCGAAGAGATGGTTCGCCAGGCTGCCGCCGGGTATGATGCAGACGTCATTGTAACCGGGGAGATCGCATCCTTTCTGACACCGCACCAGCTGATTAGGATCCTGCAGAAAAAAAACTACCATATGGTGCTCGTTTCCGGAATGAGCACGGCATCATTCGAACAGGTTGAGCGTGAAACCGGCGTCCCGGTGTACCGCGGGCCGCGTCACGCTGCTGACCTTTCTCTGATCCTTCCCCTGATCGGAAACGTCTCTCTTTCCCGCACAGTTCCCGCGGACGATTTCCTTGCTTCAAAGAGAGCACAAGAGGCAATGGCCCGTGTTGATACAAGAGAGCAGGAGGCGGAATGCGATTTTATCATCCGCGACGTGAAAATCGGCGGCGGTTCACGGATGAAAGTCCTTGCCGAGATCATGGACGCACACCGGCGCGGGAATATCCGGGAGCGGGTTGAGCAGTTCTTCGAATCGGGTGCGGATATTGTTGACCTGGGATTCGGGTTCGATGCAACACCGGAAGACGTGGCCCGGGTCTTCTCAGAACTGGACGGGATCGATCATCCGCTTGCAGCGGACACACAGGACCCCGCATTGATTCGTGCCGCTCTTGTCCGTGCCGATATTATTCTCAGCCTGCAGGAGGAGAACATCCCGAAAGTCGGGAGGGAGGTCGCAAAAGCCGGGGCAGCAGCAGTCATTGTTCCGGGGGCGAGCACACTCCAGAAGAACATCGCACTGGCAAACCGGGAGGGTGTCCGCTGCATCATTGCCGATCCCCTTCTCCAGCCGGTCGGATCCGGGCTGATCTCCTCGCTGAAACAGTTCCGAAAGCAGAAATACCCCCTCTTCTTCGGTGCCGGGAATGTCACTGAGCTCATCGACGCCGACTCTCCCGGTGTCAATGCTCTCCTGGCAGGCATGGCGATGGAAGCGGGGGCAGCAGTAATCTTCACCAGCGAGCACTCGGATAAGACAAAGGGATCCGTGCGTGAGATGCGGAGGGCAACGGAGATGATGGCGCTTGCCCGGGACCGGCCCTACCCGAAAGATCTTGGTATCGACCTCTTCATTCTCAAGGAGAAACGACGACGCCGGGAACCTCCCCTGGAGTATGAAACGGTAACCAGCGCCAGGAGCATGCCGGCGGAGATTGAGTATGATCCGAAAGGAAATTTCCGGATCGGTATCGAGGGCGACCGGATTGTTGCGGTAATCCATGGGAAGGCGATCCAGGGCTCGCGCTGGCAGGATGTCCTGCATACCCTCCTTTCGCAGGGGGATGTCTCGCTTCTTGATCATGCCGCTTACCTGGGCCGGGAACTCTACAAGGCGGAGCTTGCGATACGGTACGGGCGCAGCTTCGAGCAGGACGGAGAATTCTGATCCGGATCCAACGCTTTATCTCCCGAAAGGGGCACCTGTACAGCATGGCAGCACAGGCTCGCGCATCGCATATCCTCGTCAAGACCGAAGACCAGGCAAACCAGATCATGAAGCGCCTCTCTGACGGAGAGGAGTTCGACAAAGTCGCCCGCAGGTTCTCCTCCTGCCCATCCGGAAAGAACGGCGGCGATCTCGGCTGGTTCGGCAAGGGGATGATGGTCCCTGAGTTCGAGAAGATCGCTTTTGAAGAAGAGGTCGGCAAGGTTGTTGGCCCGGTCAAGACCCAGTTCGGGTTCCATGTCATCAAAGTAACCGGCAAGAAGTGATTTTTTAGGGTAGCACCCATGAACAATCCCAGATTTTTTCTTGGCATCGGGCTTGCCTTCGTGATCATCTTTGCCGGCGTATCTGTGTACACCCACTACGCCGGATCCGGGCCGGCTCCGGTTCCCGCCGATCACGATACCCTCTATCAGGTCTCGACCATCGATGCTCTCATGCTTGGCGTATATGACGGGATCACACCAATCAGAGACCTCAAAAGCCGAGGGGATTTCGGGATTGGAACCTTCGATGCTCTCGATGGCGAGATGATCGTCCTGGATGGGATCGTGTACCAGGTTAAGGCAGACGGCAGGATCCTGAGCGTTCCGGACAACCTGACCACACCGTTTGCCACGGTCACACATTTCGAGGCCGACCGGAACATCACCACGAAAGCCCCCATGAACCTCTCTGTCTTCACGACTTCGATGGAAGAGCAGCTCCCGACCGGGAACATGATCTATGCGGTCCGGATGCACGGGACATTCCCCTTCATGAAGGTGCGCTCGGTCCCGGCACAGCAGGAGCCCTACCAGGTCCTCTCCGAGGCAGTAAAGAACCAGTCCGTCTATACCTTCTCCGGAACAACGGGGACTGTCGTGGGATTCTACACGCCAATCTTCTTCAAGGGTGTGAATGTCCCCGGTTTCCACCTCCATTACCTCAGCGATGACAGGACAACCGGCGGGCACATCCTCGACTTCACCCTGCCGGCGGGCACACTGGTCGAATACGATATCACACCGGGATTTACCATGGCGCTTCCGACAAGCGGTGATTTCACTGGTGCCGATCTCTCGCAAGACCTGAGTTCAGATCTTGCAAAGATCGAGAAATAGCACCTTGTCACTCTTTTTCATGACAGCGTATTTGAGCAAGCGGGACCAATAATTCCGGTACATCCGGCACCACCGAGGCCGGGCGGGGCAGAGACATGAACATCCGCGGAATCCGGCAGGACCTCCTTTCCCTCCTTCTCCAGATGGGGCGTGAGAACCACCCGAACGAGTTTGCGGGCATCATCCGCGAGCAGAACGGGATCATGGAGGAGCTGAATTTGCTGCCCGGCACAATCGGGCGTGAGGACTCAGCATCCGTTTTTTATGATATGATGCCGCTCGATACCCATGTTGCCGGCAGCGCCCACAGCCATCCCAATGGCGTGATCCTCCCTTCTGACGCTGATCTCAGTTTCTTCCCGCGGACCGGGCGGTACCACCTGATCATCGGCTATCCCTACCGGAAGAATAACTGGCGGTGTTTCACAGCCAGCGGAGAGCCCTACGATCTGGAGGTGATCCCGTGACCGGGACCCGGATTGTTGCTACCGGCACATTCGACATCCTCCACCCGGGGCATCTCTTTTACTTGGAAGAATCAAAAAAACTTGGCGACGAGCTCTGGGTCATCGTTGCCCGGGACTCAAACGTCAAACACAAGCCCCGCCCGGTCATCCCTGAGGACCACCGGCTCGCCATGGTCCAGGCGTTAAAACCGGTTGACCACGCGCTCCTCGGGGACAAGACCGATATGTTCCGGCCCATCGAGGAGATCCGCCCGGAAATCATCACGATCGGGTTCAACCAGCTCTTCAATGAACAAAAACTCGAAGACCAGCTCCGGGCAAGGAGCATCGCCTCACGGATCGTCCGCATCGGGAAATATATCGACGGCGACCTCTGCAGCTCGCGGCTGGTTGTCCAGCGCATCCTCGACAAGCGGTGCCACGACCTGCACCACCCGGAGCGCAAGGATCATTGATCCACAAGGGGCGATCCTCCGGCTCCTCCAGCCGGAACCCTTATCGCATCCTACCATCATCCTACACGTAAAAGGAGTCTTGCGGTATGGAGCGGAGCGTGCAGGAAGAGATCGATTGCCTGAAAGCAATTTCTGCGGAAAAAGGGGTAAAGGCAGAAGAGATCGCCCCGGGAGATATCGTGATCTCCCAGTGGGTCCGGTTCAAGTGCCGGTATGGATGCAAGGGCTATGGCAAGCATTTCGGCTGTCCGCCGTATGCCCCTTCACCGGATGAGACGCGGCGCATGGTGAACGAATATTCCATCGGGCTCCTCCTCTGGTTCGAAGGGGTGCCGGGCCACAGGGAATTTGGCCCGGATGATATCCCCGACGATTTCCACCCGTGGTATGCGGATCTCATCCAGTGGGTGAACGGGACCGTACATATGCTTGAGAAAACCGCGTTCTACGACGGGTTTTACAAGGCGTTCGGGTTCGGCGGCTATCCCTGCATCTGGTGCGAGCACCAGCACTGCGTGGCGGAGGAGTCCGAGGGGATCGTGGACGAGAGCCTCCGGCGAAAATGCCGTCACATGGATCTTGTCCGTCCCAGCATGGAGGCTGCCGGGATAGATGTGTTTGCCACAGCCCGCAACATCGGGTGGAGACTGGAGACAATCCCGTGCAAAGACAGGGAGTACGGGAAGATCGTCCACTCCCGTATCAATTCGGCAGGCCTCGTCCTGATCGAATAGCCGCTACCTGCTGGTGTGGGGCCGGTGCATGAGGGCTTTCCTCCGGCTGCGATGGGTGAGCCCGCGCCGCATCCAGGTGCTGTATTTGGCAGTGAACGCACCGACGAGGGTCGTGAAGATCACCAGCGCCGCAATGACTGTCCCGACAACAGCCGATCCGTACAGCACAGCAAGGGCAATCGAAAACTCGCCACGGCTGATGGTATTGGCCCAGATCTCAAGCCCTGACATGGCAGAACCGTAAATCGTGATGCCGATGAGCATGCCGGAGATGAATTTGCTCACTACGGCAAGGAGACAGAGGATCAGGATGCTGAACAGGTCCGTACCGGCGGTGAAATTGATCGTCACGCCAAAGAAGACAAAGAACATGACTAAAAAGACGTCCTTGAACGGGCGGGCATGCTGCTCGAATGCTTCCGGGTCGGTTGTTGCGAGGGCAGCACCCAGGGCGATCACCATCAGGCTGTCGGGGATGCCGAACACGATCGCGAGGGCGGCCGTGGTGAGGACTGCAGCAAAGGTAAAGAGGATGGGTGTCTCATCGTCGCGGTCGAGAATCGAGACCAGGAATTCCTTGCCATAATGGGCGATGGCATACATCACGCCGAGGGCCAGAACTATCTTGAGGAAGAAGTACAGGAGGTCCTTGTTCCCTGACGAGAGGAGGGCTATGATGGCGATCAGGACAATGTCCTCGAAGACCTCGAGCCAGATGATCAGCTCGGCCTCCTTCATCATCAGTTTCCGGTTCTCGATCAGGGTCGTGATGACAATTGCCGTGCTGGTGATATAGAATGCCGTGCCGATGATGAATGACTCAAGCAGCGTGAACCCGAGGAGATAGGCGGCGGTAAACCCAATCCCCATGTCAACGATAAGGCCGATGATACCGGCTGTGAGAAGTTTCGAGGGATCGGCAATCATCCGGTCCAGCTTCAGCCCAAGGCCCATAAAGAAGAGCAGGAAGAGCAGGCCGATCTCCGAGAAGAACTGGCTGATCT
>NZ_PIZH01000145.1 GCF_002835825.1 Methanoregula sp.
GTGTCAGACAGGGATGGAACCACGGGCGCTCGGGGTCTGCCGACCCTCGCCCCGTGGAACTTGGCCGTACGCGAGCCTTATATAAATAACAATGAGGGAGCCCAGGACATGCCCCGGCATTACCATTACAGTAAAATTTGCATCGATTCGAACAGGTAATAGATGCCGCCGCGGGGCGCCCTTCGGGGCGGCGGCCGTTCATCGCAACTGAGGGTAGGGGGTTTCAGCTCCCATCGTACGAGTGCGGATTTCAACAGAGCAGGTTTATTTTGTTCCTTTCAGTTTTGCAAGCACACGTTCCTTCTTCCGGATCGCCGCCTCCGATGCCCGCACAACCCCTTCCTTCATCTCCTCGAAATCGCGCACTTCCGTGTCCGCGACCTTCTTGACCGGAGTATAGGCAGACTCACGGAACCGTGGCGAGAAGTCATGGTCTCTGCCATCCCTGCGGAGCACAGCTTCAGGTTTCCCGGCCTCGACATGACCAATCTGCTTCATGGTTACTCCCGCGGAGCCAACGGCCCGGATAATATCGTCTGCCATCTCCTGCGGGGCAACCACCAGAAGCGAATCCAGCGAAACTCCAAGATAATCTATCTGGAGTTTTTCAAGCATCTCTTTTACCTGCGACTGGACAAGGCTTCCAATCTCTGTCTCATCAATGACAATCCGGCAGCCGGCCGTCTCCGCCATCTCGAATGCGTCCCCGCGAAGGCCGCCATTGGTAACGTCGGTCATCGCGTGAATGCGGGGGAAGACGGGATTTTTCAGCAGTGTCTCGCACGCAACGAGGAAATTCAGGTTTATGGTCTGCTCAACAACCTCGGGGAAGCCGGAGTAGATGGCAGCAGTCGCGATTGTGCCACCGCCAGCACCCTCTGTCATGAGCAGGACATCTCCCGGCCGGGTGGACTTTCTTGCCGTGATGTGCTCTGCAACTCCTACCGCGCCGACACAGCCGGTGAGCCGGTTGCCAAGCACCATATCGCCACCGATCCGGAGTGTGGAACCGGAAACCAGCGGAACATCCATCGCTTCCCCGACCGTGGTAATCCCTGCCGTATAATCGAAGATCTTGGCCACATCGCCATCATCAGCAACATGGATATCGGAGAAGAGCATGACGGGCTTTGCACCCATCACATAGGCATCCCGGAGCGTTGCCCGCGTAACGTGAAATCCTGCAAGGAAGGGGAAATCGGAGAGCCGGGAATGCATTCCATCAACGGTACAGACAATGTACTGGCCGCCGGCCTTCACTACACCGGCATCGTCCATCTCGTCAACGCCCACCGAGGCTGAAGTCTTGCCAATGATGCTGGCGATCTGGCGATGCGCAAAAAAGTCCCCTTTGCCCCGGGAGCCCACGCCAAACTCACCCATGCAGACACCCGCAGGTTCATACTCGAAGAAATCGCCCGTGAGCCCCCCCGAATTTTTTACTTCCTCTATCACTGCCTGCGCAAAAGCTGCTGCATACGAGGGGTTACACCCTTTTATCCGGACAATATGATCGGCGAGGCTTTCCTTGAGGGCACTCTCGTTCCTGCCTTCAAAAAGACCCCTGCGGGCATACTCCTCAACATCCATGTATTCCGGTTCGTAGAGCGGGCATAAAAATGCGGAGTATCCTATCGCAGGAGAATGCCGAGAACTTCAGAAAACGCGTGAAGCGCATCGTCGACCTTCCCGGTTTTTAAGAGCGACATTCCTTTCACAAGACCCGTACGGACATCATTTACATCAAGGAAATACGCTTGATCAAAAGCCCGGGCCGATTCTTCGAGCCGGCCGGTAAGGAAACACGAGTTGCTCAAAACAACCCACGCATCGGCAATAGCAGGATCGAACTCAAGCGCTTTTTCAAGAACCGGTATCGCTTCTGAATGCCGGCCCAGGAGCGACAGTGCGAGCCCTTTCCGGTACAGTGCTTTTGCATGTGTCGGATCAATCAAAAGAGCACGGTCGAGGGTCTCAATCGCATCCCGGTATTCTTTCAGGTGGATGTGGGCCACTCCCTTGTTGACGAGAGCGGAGAGAAAGAACGGATAGATCTTCAGGGCGCGGTCATAGCACGCAATCTCCTCTTCGTAGCGTTTCAGTTTTCCAAGCGCAAATCCCTTGTTCACCCATGCTGACAGGTACCGGGGCCGCACGGCAAGTGCCCGATTGCAGCAATGAACCTCTCCCTCGTGCCGGCCAAGCATCCCTAATGCAACACCCTTGTTGTTCCATGCGGTTGCATTCTCCGGATCGAGCGCAAGCGCTTGTTCGCAGCAGTGAATTTTCTCCTCAAACCGTGCCAGCATCCCGCAGGCAAATCCGCGGTTGTTCCATGCATCGATATTGTGGGGATCCAGCGCTATCGCCTTATCGCAGCATTCGATCTCTTCTTCGTAGCGTCCCTGTTTGCCCAGGGCAAACCCACGACCCACCCACGCGGGAGCAAATGCCGGATCGGCTTCAAGGGCACGGGTGAACGCCACGAGCGCCTCGTTATGCTGCCCGCTGCGCCCGAGCGCAAGGCCTTTGGAATAATACTTCCGGCAGTCTTCTTTCAAATCGGAATGAGTATTGTGCATTGACATCAGCGACACGGGAATTCTCAAGAAACAACACTGGATTTTACCAGAAATTGGTTCACGGCATATTTATTATCAGCAGGTCATTGAGGGAATTTTTTTGCGGACTCCTTTTGCGAGACAGGATGGGTCTTCAGGAATTATTCATTTCCGGATCCTGCTAACCACCTGTTCATGGAATATATTTCCTGTAAACACGAGCATTTGAAATCCTTATTTTCATGGAGGTTTTGCTGACTGCACCATACCAATCATTTTTTCTTTTTCACTTCCTTCATCTGCCTCATAACACCAGGTTCGCATAAGAACGAGACACGGCACGGGCGGAATCCTACGCAGATCCAGGGAAACCCACATAAAAATCCGGGTTCAAAAAAAATGTATAAAAATTAATTCATAAAAATTAATAATAATTGTAAGCAATATAGAATCGTGAAACCAGTAAACGAAGGGGCATCCCCTGCAATCCACGGTTGCATTCTCATCATGACAATAACGTTCATCCTTGCCGCACTGGTGTTACTCATGATACCTTCGCTTCCGGAGTATTCCTCTGATGAGATTCCGGTGATCTTTGAGATCATAACAATGGAATACACTAAAACCGCGAGCTGGAAATATGAAAACAAACTGATTGTGAAAAACTCCGGAACCAGAGGATATGATAATAGGAAACTCTATGCCATTACCTACCGGAACGGGGAGCGCCTTCCCTGCAAAATACCGTATATCAATTTCCAGTATTACATCAACAATAAACCACTGGGAATTCAGACAATCGGGGGAATGGGGACCGGTGGTTTGTCCTGGATCCCGGAAGCTGAGATAGTTATCTATTACTCCCAGGGGACCTTCCGTCCCGGGGATACAATTCGGTTCGAGGTCTATGACCGGGAGACCAACCAGATGATCTCAAGCGACACCTATCCGCACAAAGAAAAAACACGAGAGGTAAAAATGATGGAAGAGTATCTCAGTCATCTAAGCGCTTGAAGACGCCCTTTTTTGCTTTGAATATTTTACATTCCGGACAGCGCCAGGTATCAGGGACATTGTCCCAGGGGGTTCCTGCCGGGATTCCATTCTTCGGGTCGCCTTTTACCGGATCATAGATATAGTGACACTCAAGACAGACCCAGCGTGCAAGTTTTTCATCCGTAACCATGGGAAACAACTCCGAACAAGAATCCTCAATTGACATCAGTTATTTTTCTTTTGGTTATTTGAAGTCATCTCTCAAGGCAAATGGTATCCCGCATCAGGTTCTGTAAAGCGAGAAAACGAGCACGAGCGGGCGCAGAGGCGGGCCACCCGCAGGGGTTCCGGAATCCCGCCCTCGTGGGTAAAATCATTGCAGAGACGCGCTGCATCATCCGCTGTAATCCCCCAGCTGCGGAGATAGATAGACTGGCCCGTGTGCAATCGAACAGGATTACGGTTCCCCAGATCCTGATATGCCAAAAGGCGTAGTTCATCATGAGGAAAATGGTGCCGTATGTCTTCTGCCAGTCCATCTGATTCCTCATACGTAACGCAGATAGCCGGAACACCGGTGACTTCTGCAATCCGACCTGGATCGATGACATTGAACCAGGCAATGACACAGCCGGACAGGAGAATCACGTTCAGGTCTTTTCTCTGGAGGCGATTGACCATCCCGATGATCGCTTCGGTTGCATCCATGCCCCCAACAGTCACCGTCCCAAAACAGAAACCGTCGATCCGGAGATCTTTTCTCATCACAATCCCGGCAAGAGTTGAAGTAGTACTCCCGGTATAGCTCTCAGCAATTCCGAGCGCCCTCAGCCCTTTCTTGGGCAGATGCATAGAAGCACTTATGACACCGGATTAAAAATACTATACCAATGAAATTCAACAAAGATGAGGTCTGCATTTTAATTCCTACCCTGAATGAAGGGCCGACTATTGGAGGGGTGGTCAGGGAATTCAAGGCACTTGGCTATAACCACATCCTTGTGATGGATGGCAGGAGCACGGATAACACCGTAAAGGTTGCCCGTGAGGCTGGTGCAAATGTCCGGACGCAATCCGGGAAAGGAAAAGGAAATGCAATCATCGAGGCATTTGAGGTCATCGAACAACCCTACATCCTCATGCTTGATGGCGACGGCACCTACTCTGCAAAAGATGCGGAAAAGATGCTGACACCATTGTTCCTCGGGTTCGACCAGGTAATCGGGGACCGTCTCATCAATGCCGAAGAAGGTGCATTTTCCCGGTTGAACCTCTTTGGCAATCATATGCTCAATATGCTCTTCAAGATCGCCCACAGCCGCGACCTGCATGATATCCTGTCAGGTTACCGGGCATTCACGAAACTTGCCATCCACCAGATGCACTTAAAGGAGAAGGGCTTTGAGGTTGAGACGGAAATCTCGGTAGAAGCCGTGCGGAACGGCCACCGGATCATGGTCGTACCGGTAAAATATTCCCGCCGCCCTGGTACTGCAACCAAACTTTCCCCATTCCATGATGGAATAAAAATCGTCAGCACGATATACCGCCTCGCACGGGTCAACAATCCGATGTTCTATTTCGGTATGATGGGACTCTTCACGACCCTGCTCGGGCTGCTTACCGGAGTATATGTCTTATTAGAATGGCTCAACAATATCGAACATATCCGCCTTACCATTT
>NZ_PIZH01000146.1 GCF_002835825.1 Methanoregula sp.
GTACCATACACGAGCCACTCGCCCCACATCGGGAGGTCTGCGGGAGCGTACTTCTGGATCATTGCCATGTTGGAGAGGAACCGGGTAAAGGCATCCCATTCGAGCTTATCTTTGTAGTGGTCATCCTTCCAGTGCCCGAAGAGCGTTGACGGGGCAGCAAAAGCGATCGCTGCCTGGACCACGACCACAATCCAGAGGGCAAGGGCAGGCAGGAGGACATATGACAGCATGGGCGTGACAAGGAGGAGGATAATGGTTATCCCGAGCATGACGAACGCCCCGAGGAGAAGAGGGACTATGTGGTCCCTGCCGTCCACGATGTACTCACCGGAAAGCAAGGTATCCACCCGATGGGTCACATCGGAAAGGGAGCGCTGGTACCGGAGCGCAGTCTCCTCGGCGCTGCGCTGCGTTTCCGCAAGCTTTGTCAGCCCTGCAATCCGCTTCGTGTCTACAACGCCATCTTCGGCAAGGGTGTTCAGAAACGCAATGACGCGCTGCTCGTACGTATCCGTGCCACTCTCGGTCAGGACGCGGATCTGGATTCCTTTGCCCCCGTCGGTTTCCGTAATAGCGATGTTCTTCCTCCGGTGGAGATCGAGGAGGGTTGCGTAGTACCCGTCCTGGTCAAAGTCCATGGCATCTTTTTTAAAGAGAAGGTTCACCTGCCAGGGCTTCAGATTCGTCTGCGGCATTACACTCAGATAAGCAGGCACCGTGAACTCCTTTTCCCTGCCGTACCTGTGGTATAGTACGACCATCAGGAGGGGGACAAGGATGACGGCAACCATACCGAGAGCGTTCAGCAGCCATGAGGCATAGTACTGGAGGTTGTACCAGAATGCCCCCGAGGCGGTACTCTCTTTCACGTTGGGGATTTCCGACCTGAATCCCGGGATCTTACTGAAGGCCTCTTGTGTGCCGAGCATCTCGACTGCCAGGATCTCGTCTGCTGCAAGGCATCCGGTAATGACATAGGTATCATCTGCTTTCCGAACCTGGAGGGAGGGGGGATAGGCATATACCGCATCGATCCCGGTTGCCGGGACCGTGACTTTCACGTTGCGGTACAGGATGTGTGTTGTGCCGGCCAGTTTCAGGTTGAGGTGTGTTGCAGACGCATCATACTCCATCGGGGGATGCAGAACGTACGAATACCGTGCAGGATACTCACCGGCAGTGAAGTACGAAGGATTGTAGAGCCCGACTTCGTTGTACTCTGCGAGACCCTCCAGCCGGCTCCGGGATGACTCGCTGGCAGATTGCCCGTACAGGGTCACCCTTCCATCAGAGTCCCGGATATACCCGGTCATCCCCGAGGCAGGTTCCATACCCACGAAGCGGATAAACGGTTCCATGCTCTCGCTCTTGAGCGTGAGCGGAGCCTCCCATATACGGTAGAGCATGCGGTACTCCCCGCTGCTACCAACGTTGTACAGGTACTGCTCGGAGAGCGTCCCGTCTCCGGAAAGCACTGCTTCGTAGGAGGTGACGGAGAGGTCTCCCTCAAAGAGCGGGGGGAGGATGAATACGAAGATGAGGGCGATGATGCCAAGGGCAAGCCCTGCCCCGACAACAAGCCCCAGTTGTCGTGTCTCTCTCACAGGAATTACCCGGTCAGAACTCGATCTTCGGCGGGGTCTTGATGGCTTCCTCGAACTGGAGGTACTCGAGCTTTGTGAGGTGCATCAGTTTTGCAACGAAGTTCGAGGGGATGGTGTCCACCATGGTGTTGAACTCCTGCGAGATGTTGTTGAAGGTGTAGCGCTGTCGGGCGATCTCGTCTTCCAGTTCCTTGACCGAGTCCATGAGACTTGTCACGGTAGTCGATGTCTTGAGATCGGGATAGTTCTCGGCAACCGCGAGGAGCCGCCCGAAGATGGAGCGGGACTCGGCCTCGACCTTGTTCAGGTCGCCGGGACCTGCGGTGGCAACACTTGCCCGCATTGCGGTGACGCGTTCGAGTGTCTCCTTCTCGAACTTCGCATAGCTCTTGACCGCACCGAGGAGCTGGTCGATCATGTCGAGCCGCTTCTTCATGGCAACCCGGATCTGGCCGAGTGTTGCCTCGGACGAGTTCTTCAGGCTGACAAACCGGTTGTAGATGCTCACAATCCAGAGGATGAGTCCGATGACGACCAGGACAATGATGCCCGGGATAATCCAGCCAATGATTCCTTCCAGCATTGTTCTCGCTTGTACTGATGATCGTTTTGAGTGATAAGGTAATTGGCCACCGGCAGGAAGCGATACTGGTATCGTGAACGTCAGAAAATTACCGGCTCGGACTCGCGGGAAACGGGAGGCTGGGTTTCAACCGGATTCACTGAAAAATTCCAGCGTGATAACGATCGCGACAAGGATCGCGATTCGAAGAAACCCTGTGATTTCTTCTCATCCTCAAGGTCGCAGACCTGTCGAATCGAAAAACCGATCCGGATCGATTAAACAATTATACATCGTTTTCCAAAGTTTTCAAGAAAAGGGAATATTATTGAACTATCATCGAGCCAACGACCCTTAGCTTGCCGCCTTCCAGATAATGGAGGACGACCCGGGCGCCCGGGATGTAGACAAGGTCCTTCTCCATCGTGAGGGTCAGGGTCGGCATCCGCCAGTCGCCTTCGACAACGGACTTCTCCAGCCGGGTGGGAAGGAACTGCATCCAGTGGCCGGCATAGAGCACCATGCCCTCTTTGAGCGGGGCTGGCCAGTACTTCACCAGCTGGGCCTTACCGGTAACCGTGCCGGCATGCTGTACGGCCGGATCCGTGGTCAGCACAAAGCCGCGATCGAGATCCTCGGACTCGATATTCTTTAAGGCCAGTCCCACGCGATCGCCGGGAACCGCGGAGTCGGCATCATCGTCGTGCTTCTGGATTGAACGGATCTGGGCGGTCTTTCCAATGGGGAGAACACGAAGCATGTCGTGCTTTTTGATGCTGCCCTGGGCAACCGAACCGAGGACAACAACGCCAACGCCCTTGACATTGAAATGGGCATCCACCGGCACGATGCCTTTTCCGGCACCCTCATGGCTCTTCTGGTGGGCGGTCTGTTTCACCGAAATCTCAAGCATCTTCTCCCGGATGCCGACCATATCCTCTTCAAGGATCTCGTAGTGTTCAAGTACCGTGCCCTTGATAAGCGGGGCGATCTGGTCGGGCGAGATATAGTTCTTCAGGATCAGCCAGCCAGTTGATTTATTAGCGGACTGGAGCATCAGCACGCATTCGCCAAACGCTGCATTGATCTCGTCAACCACGAGGATGATGCGATCCGACATCGAGACGGTGTAGAAGAGAGAGGAGAGTTTCTCGGGATACCGGGTCGGTTCGATGAACGTGACCGTTGCATCGCCTTTCTTGAGGTTATAGAAGGTGATGTCGCTTGCTGTCCCCTTCTTTCCCAGATCTTTTGCGTAATCGGGGGGGGCGAGGACGGCGACGGTGAGGTTGGACATACGGGATAAGGATTGTCTCTGATGGGATATGAGTGTTTATCCGGATCCACGGTTATTCCAACACTGGCAACGATAGGATAATCAAAAAAAGGGGGATCAGGAGGATTTTCGCTTCCGGCTAGGCTTTTTTACCACCGGAGATTTCTGGTTGAGGCGGGTCAAATACTGTTCAATACCTTTTCGTTTGAAAAAAACGATGCCCAATGAAAGAATCCCCATGATTGTCAGGAATAATCCTGCTTTGAAAGCCAGGGGATCGTACTGAAACGTGACAGTTGACGTATCTGTTGTAAGTTGGCTCCCGGGCATGTTATTTATCATTACGGCATCGTGATTGTTCACCTTCCATCCCGGGTAAAATGCACTTTTCAGGATGGCAATATCTCCCCGCCGGAACTGCCCCGAGACAATAATTTCATCCGGTGAAAATTTCTCAATCTTCGAGGGAACCAGCGTATCATCCCTGATAACAAAAGCGTTGGAAAGAATATGATCCGGTTTGAATACCGATAAATTATTGACCGTGAAGGTAGACTCGGGAAGATTCAGATCTCCATTCTCCAGGTAGCCGGTATCAACAAAGTAATCTGCAAGATAGTACGTTGTTTCGCCGATTTTTATCGCCGCAGGTGGCGCATATTCAGGGACAAAACTGTAGAATGCCCGTACAGGATGGTATCCGTTCATTACCAGGTGATACGTAAAGTCGACGTGCAATACTGGCCATCCCGTTTCAAATACCCAGATTTGCGGATTTATGGCAGGGTACTCATTCAACTTGTCAATGATACCAATAGCCGGGCTCTTGCTTAGTTCTGGATCAGATCCTTTAAAAACTGACGTTGTCCCACAGATCAAAAGCAGAATACTCAGCAGTACCAGTATCTCCCAGATCCTGACAGGGTTTGATTTCAGCTGTGCTAGTCTGAAAATTCCGCGGTTGAAGGCAAACAGTACTCCCAGGATAATTACAACGACTGCTGCCCTCACCACTACCGCATTTCCGAAGAAATCGGGTTTCAGCGCAAGTAATACAGCGTTGATAAGTAACGCGACCAAAAAAAACAGCTGCAGAGTTCTGGTGTTTGCCTTGCCGGCATAGATCATCAGAATGAAACTAAACACCAACACCCCAGCTAGGGCTGCTTCAAACGATGGGACAAAAAACCAAGGTAGCTCCAACACCACAATACATACAAGAATCGCAACACCGATTGTAATATCCCTTTTTTGCTGAGAGTTGGGGATAAAAGATTCACCATCCCTGATTTTCTGAACAAGGATATAGAACCCATAAAGTGCCAAAAGAAGGATAATCGGTGCAATTACTCCCAGTATCCTGCCAGCACACCGGAAATTATTGAGAACAGGTAGAAGGTGAATAAAAGAGAGCAGAATTCTCCCTCCATCAGCCCAGATAAGAGAGAAAACTATTGCATAGAACGAGGGAACAACAATATCTCTCCTTCCCCATATGATTGCGACAATGGCAAGGAGCACAGGAATTATCCCGATTAATACTGCGGATTCGTACCAGCCAAAGACTGAATCAATCGGAATGCCAAAAATCAGAGAGCCAAAATTATTGAGCAGTGAGCCGCCATCCCCCAATGGATTGATTAGGTCTATTCTTCCGATATAGGAAAGATCTGCAATAGTCGGGATGAGTTTAATTGAACTAATCATCAAAAAGAGGAGGGCTGATGCAATAAGGGCAATAATTGTCGATTTTCGCAACTCCTTTTGGAGGAGATAATAGAGGAAGAAGACAAAAAG
>NZ_PIZH01000147.1 GCF_002835825.1 Methanoregula sp.
CCGCACGTTGTGGACGGGCAGGCGAAGGGCGTGTGCCCGCCGCACCTGTCACACCGGGTGAGGTACGGGATCTCGCCGCATTGTGCACCCCTGCGACGGCCAACCTCGCTCTCGATGCTCCCGGCTTCTTTCTGGACATCGGGGTCCACGTTATCTGCATCTATCTCCGCCGTGTGCGTGGAGGCAGACTGGCAGGAACGCCGGGCACCTCCAGAGTCCCCGAGCGGGAAGAGGACATGGGGCGGCGGGTTCATCTTCCGGGGCTTGGACTTCCCCGGCCGGCCCATGCGGCCGCCAATCCGTGTCCCGGACCGGGACCGCATCTTCAGGCCGGAGAGGTGCATCACGAGGTCTAGCGGGGCTGCATCTGCGGGAAGGGTCTGCCAGGAATCCCGTTTCTTCAGGTTGCCATCCAGTCCGAGGCCAGAAATGAACGCGAGATAGGTATGGATGACGATGACGTCATCATGGAGATCGTGAGTTAAGAGCATTTCTTCAAGGGCCGCCTTGATCGCAGGATCGTTAGGGATGTGGAGACCATTCTCCTTCACCACCCCTTTTGCAGCAACATACTCGGCCACTGCCCGGATCTGGTCGGCAGTGATGTCGTCCCAGAACCAGGTCCACGCCGGGTGGAGATACCCTCCATTTTGTGCATAGGCAAGGGCCTCTTTCTCATCCTTCGGGGGGTTTACCCCATCCCCGGCATCGAGCTGCCACCATTCCTCACAATACCCTGCGGGAACCAGCGGGTGGTTGTTCTCCAGGAATTCGCCGAACGAGATGAGGATCTCACCGACATCGAGGATCTTTTCGATCCCCGGGCCAAGCCGTTTTGCCGTGGCTTCGTCATCGATCCGGAGCACGCTGCCTTCCCGGAGCCGCACCGTCGGGCCCTCGATGGTGTCCACCGGCACAACCCCGCAGGCCTTGCCCGGCCGTTCGGTCTTCATCTGGGTGCCCGTGGCAAGGAACTCACCGAGGATATAGAGGGTTGCCGGGTGCATTCCGGCTGCGGCAAACCCGGTATTCCGCGATCGGCCGTAGCGAAGCCGGAACCCCCCTTTGCGCATCGGGTAGGAGAAGACCGGCCGGCCGCCGATGAGATCGCGGAGGTACTTGTCGAGCGGTTTGATGCCGGCGGTCTTCCCGCCATCCCCGCTCTTGGCCGCACCGGCGATCAGCTTGTCAAGCCAGTCCCAGCCCTCCATCTTCATCTTCTCGACCCGGCCTTTGAGCTTCCTCGCCTTCCCGGCAATCCCTTCGCCGATTACGAGCGCCATGCCACCCCGGACAACGTTCGTCTCCACCCGTTCGAGGTTCCGGTGGCCCGAGACCTCTTCCTGCTCGGTTGCTTCACCATCAATGCAGACCGGGCAGTTCTCGATAATGAGCCGGATCTCGGCCTCGCTTGGGAGGTACTGGAGGTTCATGATCGAGTTGTACTGCCGGATCTCCTCCACGTACCGCTCCACCTCCTCCTGCCGGGCGATGTACCGGTTGATCCCCAGCTTCTGGCGCACGTAATCGCCGACCAGCACCGACATGGCCTGCGCAGTGCCGCCGGCGCTCCGGATCGGGCCGGCATAGAAGATCATCAGGTACTGGGTCCCGTCGTCGTTCTTACCAAGCGAGACCTTGGCGATCCCTTCCGTGGGGGCAGATACAACGCCTTCTGTCAGGAGCGCCATGGCAACGCGGATGGAGTGGTCGAGCACCTCCATGATGTCCTTTTCCCCGAACCTCCGGGCAACGAAGTCGTCACCAATACGGAGTGCTGCCTCCTCGCGGGACATCGTTGCCTCAAGCTCGCGGATCCGGGCTGCAACGCCTTTGACCCCGGTGAGCACTTCCACCCGGTCCGCAAGATCGCTCGCAATCGGGATCTCAACATCGGTGCTGGGATCGAGCCCCCGCAATCGCGCTTCCTTTGCTATCGCAATCTGCTGATGGAGTCCGTCCAGCAGGGTCTTCTCGTAGGCCTCCATCACGGGCGATAGCTTGAGCATATCTACCGATGGGCCGTGAGGGGATTTATGAGTGCTGATTCAGGAGGTGTCCGGTGAAAATGGTCTGTACAAAAGGATATCATACCATGCCCGGCAGGAAGAATAAATGCGGGAACAGGAAAACGGGAGGAGATATCGTGCGCATCGATACGCCCGTACAATTATTCTTTCTTTGTCTCGTCTTCCTTTTTCGCCCCGGCCGTCTTCGCCTTGTGCGTGAAGATGGAGGCGGCGGCGCCGATCGAGGCGGTCACGATACCGATAAGGGCTGCAAGCACGGTGGGGTTCTCGAGCGGGCCGTCAGCTTCATGTTCCGCGGCAACCGGCTGCGACGTTGGCACGGGCACACTGGTGGTGGCCGGAGCCGATGGCGTGGCGATAACGATCTGCGGAGATCCGGTGTTCATGGGGTGGAGCGTCCCGTACTCGGTGGTGTCCTGGCCGGCGATGACATAGATTGTTCCTTCATAATCGATGTGCCCGCTCAGGGAGAGGCGGATCAGGTGGTTTCCCGGCATTAGCCCGGTTGCTGTCCCCGGGGTGGTGCCGTAGTATATCCCATCGATGAGGATCGCAGCACCGGGGGGGGAGGAGACAACGAACACATCTCCCGTCATCGGGGTAGTAGTGGGAACAACGGTTGTCACGGTTGTTGCCGGGGCGGTTGTCGCGGTCGTTGTCGGGGTCGCGGGGGTGGTTGCCGGCACTGCCGTGGTTGCGGTTGTTTCCACGGTAGTTGTCGGAGGCACCGTTGTCGCGGTCGTGACAATGGTTGTTTCACTGGTCGTGGAAACGGTCGTATTGGTGACGTTTCCGGTGTCTGCCATCACGGGCACGACCAGGCATGCTGCGACAAGAAGAAAAATGAGATACGTATAGTTCCTGTTCATGATAGGATCTCCATGATTTCATTTCCGGATGCAGACCCCTGCCCGCGAGAGATCCAACGGCCCCCTTTCACGGGAGACCTCGCTTTCGGGGATCATGGTTCTGGAAAAGTATTGCGTGGTTCGCCATGATGAATGTTGCCAGCGGAGAACAACAGTGCCGGTTATCGCCCGGTACTGTCCGCCTGAACAGGGGTGTCCTGCAGGGAGGCATAAAAAAAAGGGGGGTTGAGAGAGGGGATCAGATCCCCTGTCCTTTAGAGGATGCCTGAGCTCCGGGTCCCTTACTTTGTGAGAGAGTCAACGACCTTATCCATGATCTGTTCGCTGCGGTTCTTCATACCGAACCAGACAACGATGGCGATCGCTGCACCAAGGCCTATGCCGATACCCCAGAAAATGGGCGTGATGATCGTGTAGATGATCGTGAGGTCGAGCAGGAGCTGCGAAAGGGCCAGCATGACAACAACAAAGTACAGGAAGAGCCGGAGCAGGATGAGGACCGGGGTGACCAGTTCAATCTTTGAGGTCTGCGAATAGTTCCTGAAGAAGTCGATGAAATAATCGACAAGGATGATCCCCACGACAAGGATAATCACGAATGCAACAACGTGCGGGATGTACTCAAGGACCTGCGCCATGAACTTGCTGAGGTAGTCAAGGTTGAGGATATCGACTGCCGCAAGAATCGCGACAAGGTACACAACACAGCGCATGGTGATATCGCCCAGATAGCCGAGCGAGACATGCGACGTTGCCACGGTCTTTCCCACTTCCGATTCCCCGATCACAGGGGCGGTTGATACAGCCGCCATGGCCTTGTCGATGATGATCCGGACCGCTTTGCCCAGCAGGCGCCCGACAATCCAGCCAAGAAGAAGAACAATCACTGCACCGATGATGGCAGGAAGAACTGCCATTACATTTTCCCATCCACGGGAAACAATGTCAACAGACACCATACACGTTACTCCTGATTCAGATTTTTTTGAATTTTCCTGAAATAGAGTTGCAGCAGGATATGCTGCAGACACTACGCAGTAGAGTTATCGTTGTTTATATTTAAATTGTTCCTAAATTGGTTATACACTATGGTGATTCATAACAATTATAAATTTTGGAGACCCATGATACTATCACTACACCTTCGGGCGTGTGCGCAGCCATGATGCAGGACTACCAGCAGGAACTCGGCGCAATCCGGGATCTTTTAAAGAAGAATCCGAATGGCATGAGTGTCACCGATATCTCCAAAGCGCTCAAAAAGAACAAGAACACTGTCGGGCGTTACCTGGATATCCTGCTCATCTCCGGGCAGGTCGATATGCGGACCTATGGCATGGCGAAGGTGTACACGCTCTCCCAGCGTGTCCCGCTCTCCGCCATGCTGAGCTACTCAAAAGAGCTCATCATGGTGCTGGATGACGAGTTCCGGATCATCGATGTCAATGCAAATTTCCTGACCCTGCTCCACCTTTCCCGGGAGGAAGCTGTCGGAAAGAACATCTCGTTTCTCCAGTCTCCCGAAGTGGATGTCCACGAGTTATTGGACAGTATCTCAAAGGAGAGGAAAGAGGCAGAGACAACAGTCACTTTCTTTGTCAAAGACAAAGGAGAGCGGATATTCCACCAGAAATGCGTCCCCACGGTCTTCGACGATGGCGGCAAAGGGATAACCCTTATCCTTGAGGACGTAACAGAACGGATCCTTGCCGAACGGGAGATCCGGGAGAGCGAAGAACGGTTCCGGACAATGGCAGAGAACATCCGGGACGGGCTCATTATCCTCGAAAACGGGAAGACCGTGTACGCAAACCGGCGTATTGCCGAGATAACCGGGTATTCCTTCAAGGAACTCTGGGCCATGGACACGCTCTCCATCATTCCCGAAGAGTCCCGTGACGAGGTAATCCAGAGAAGAAAGGAGATCGATGCACATCCCGAGACCCCCGGTGACTTCCAGACATGGATCATCCGGAAGGATGGAAAACGGCGGTTTGTCTATATCCGGATCAATACGGCCCGCCAGGGCAGCATCCTCTTTTATTTCATCATCTTTACCGACATCACCGAGCTGAAGAACCAGGAGGCAAAAGTCCGCGAGAGCGAGCAGCGGTTCCGGATGATGGCAGAGAACATCCAGGACGGGCTCATCATTGTCGAGAATGACAAGGTGGTATACACGAACCACCGCATCAACGAGATCTCCGGCTATACGGATGAGGTGATTAGGAGAATGGGGCTCCACGGTACAATTATCGTGGAGAACGTATCCGGGGGAATGGCCGATGCGGGCCTCATACCGTTTTCCGAGGAGTAGAAGAAAGGA
>NZ_PIZH01000148.1 GCF_002835825.1 Methanoregula sp.
TGTCTATTCTCGCCGCCGGAGTGACCGGGGGGAGCCGCGGGAGGATCTTCATGCCGAGGAGGATGGCAACGATGCCGACCGGCAGGTTCACGAAGAAGATATACTGCCACGAGAAGGCGCTTGTCAGGAAACCGCCCACAACCGGCCCGAGCGCTGCGCCGAGCATCGTGAACATGGCAACAATCCCGAGCGCCTGGCCCCGCAATGAGGCCGAAAGATAGGAGGTCACCATCACGGCCCCGAGCGCAGCGATGACTGCACCCCCGACAGCCTGGACCATCCGCGAGATGATGAGCACATCAAGCGACGGGGAGAGGCCGCAGAGCGCCGACCCCGCAGTGAAGAGGGCAAACCCTCCCAGGAAAATGTTCCGGTAGCCTTTCATATCCCCGAGTCGCGAGGCGGCAAGCAGGAGGCTGACAAGAATGATGAGGTAGGCATTGAGCACCCATGTCACAGCAACCGTTGAGACATGGAAATATTTCGCAATGTCAGGGAGCGCGATGTTCACGATAGTGGCATCGAGGCCGGCCATGAACGAGCCAAGCGCGATGACGATGACGATCATGAGGTCACGGGGACTCATCTTCCGGGGGGATTCGGTTCCGGCCATAGTGCGACTCCTTTAATCCTGAATCGACCTGTTGCCTTAAGAATTCTCGTGCAGGCTGCACCCGGCGCCTGCAGGGAAATGGTTATGCCCCCCGATTGCGAAAACCCCATACGATACACAGGTATCAGTGACCCGCCATGCCAGAGACAAGAGATCAGGATCCAACATCAGCACAGGTAACCTTCAGGACTATTGCGCATCTGTACGATTCAGACGACCCTTCACCGGAAGACCACCGGGAGCTCTCGGACCGGGCCGAGGGACAGATCTTCCGTTCCGTGGTCGACAAGGCGAAAGGTTCCCACCAGGAATTACGGGAGACGATCGAGATCATCCTCCCCGCATCCGATCTTCAGCCGGGCCGTGACAGCTCCATTGTCTCGGCGGTCCGGTCACACTTCCGGATCCGGGCAGAAGACATGCAGCGGAGCATGCGGCTTACACAGCGGGCCGGCATCCGCGAGATCCGGCTGACGATCGCGGTCTGCGTGCCTTCGTTCATCGGCATCGCTGCCTGCTCGCAGTTCAAAGGAGACCCGCTCATTGAAGTGATCGAGAACGTGCTCATCATCTTCTGCTGGGTCACGATCTGGCAGCCATTCCAGTCGCTCGTCTTCGACCGGTGGACCCAGAGCGTGACCGCAAAAGTGTACCGCCGGATTGCGGAGATGGAGATCCAGGTCCGGCCGTCAGGGTCGTAAGACTGCGTGAAAAGACGGTGAAAAAATTATTCCTTTCCCACCAGGGAATGGATCTTGATCAGGCCAGCGCAGGATTTGCAGGTATAGTACTCGTCCTTCCAGCAGGCATCGCACGCCCAGCGCCCGCAGAGCACGCACTGCCGGAGGCCCGATACCGGGTGCGGCGTTGCGCAGAGATCGCAGAGGTACTGGGAGAAGGTGCGGGGGTCTTTCGTTGGAGGTTCCCCCTGCTTGCGCATCACCGCGACCTCTTTTTTCAGCTCGCGGAACTTCTCGGAGGACCCCTTATTTTTTTGCTGCGCCGCCGGCGAGTTCCTTTTCCAGAGTGTCAAGCCGTGCCTCCAGGGATGAGAGCGTTGTCCGCATGCCGGATTCAAACTGTTTCAGCTCGCCCAGTCGTGCCTCGTCCTGTGCAAGATCGCGGGAGCGCTCCTCCGTAAACCGCCGGAGCTGCGGGCCGGGGACCAGCTCCCATTCCGCGATCATCTCCTGGAACCGGCGGTCCAGGTACTCGTCCACCCGGCTCTCCACCGGGCGGGAGAGGGAGATGTTGCCCTTTGCGCCGTGGAAGAACCAGTACACGAGAAAGAGGACCACGACAAGGATGACGACAAGGACAATGAACGTGAAGAGATCCATGTCACCGCCTCCCCTTCAGGGCCGCTGCCCGGGCTTCGAGCGCTGAAAGTTTGCCTGCCGCTTCCTTTTCAAACGCTGCAAGAGACGGGATCTCCCGCTCCAGCGATGCCAGCCGGGCCGTGAAGTCCGCAAGCTCTCCCTGCGTGGAGAGGTCGTACTCTTCGACAAGGTACTTCATCCGCCGGTCCACGTAGGCGTTGAGGTATGAATCCATGCCGATCATTTCGACCGCTCCAGCGATGAGATCAGCCGGTCGAGCTCCTGTGCCCGCGACTCAAGGGCCATCTTTCCTTCGTACAGGCGGGTAATCTCGCCGCTCACCCGTTCCAGCCGGGTTTCCAGGTTCCGGAGATCGCTTCCGGTCACGAGGTCCCACTCCTCGACGATGGCTGCGAAGTGCCGGTCAAAGTAGGCGTCAAGCGAGCGGTCAAGGGTCGGGAGCCGGGAGCCGATTGTTCCGGGAACCTGCGCAAGCTCGTCCCAGAACGATCCGCTTGTCAGGTCTTTTTCCGGTGCATGATAAAGTGTCGGGTTCATCTCACTTCACCTTCTTCTCCTGCTCTGTCGCGTTCACCAGGAGGTTGTCGAGTTTCTTTGCCTTCACGATGTTTTCGAGCCGGGCCAGCCGGGCCTCAAGCAGTTTCTCTTTTGCAAAGACCGTTGTCTCGATTGCGGCAGTATCTTCCTGCACCTGCCGTATCTCCGCCGTCTGTTCCGGGGAGAGCCGGGTGAACGGGAACGCTTTCTTTGCCTCGTGCTGCTGGAGAAGCGAAAGCTTGTCCTTCTCCAGGCTCAGCTCGAGTGCCCGGTTGGAGGTCTTCATGATCCGTATCTCGCGGATGATGAGGTAGACGACCACCATGCCGAGGACAATGATCAGTCCTGCAAGCATCGTGTCGCTGATGATTATATCGGATGCCATGATTTCACCAGATTTTTATGCTGCATTCTGTGCTGCTGTTTTTTGGGGATGTTCAGAGATCGTCTTTACCGGAGACTTTCCGGGCAACGTCCTTGACACCTTCAGCGGTCTTTTTCGCCGCGGTGCCGATCGTTTCAGAAGCCTTCCCGGCTCCCGCCTTCACCTCACCGGCGGCCTTTGTCAGCGCCCGGTCAAGCGTGTCAACGCCTTTCTGAACAGCAACACCTGCCTCACCGGCCGCCTTCTTAATCTTCTCGTCCAGCGGGGGGGTTTTCCTGACAAGGACGGTCTCGTTCTCGGACAGTCCAAGCGCCGTGAGGTCTTCTGCGCCCACGCGCACCTGCCCTTCGAGAACGAGAATGTCGGCAACTATCGTGACGGTCACGCTCGCACCGGTCGCCTCGTTGACAAGGTCTGCCTGTTCCCCTTCGGTGATCCCGATTTCGGGGAGGTGGGCTACATTGAGCCGCGCCCGCCCTTCGCTTGGGAACGCCCGTTTCCGTAAGGATAACCGGATCTCCTGCATAGAGGAAAAACGACAGTGAAAAGGTAAATACCTTCCCCAGAGTCCGGCCCATCCCCGCCCTGCGGGCCTCCAAGCACAGTTATCTGTACAGAACACCAATATTTCAGCAACAAGTGGAAGTGCAAAAAAGTATGACACAACCCTGCGAGATGCCGGTCACCCAGCTCCACGTGAAGCCGAAGATGACGGTGAACGAACTGGTGGTGGCAATGGGTGAGGCCGGTGCCTACAATGGCGGATCGCTCGCCCGCGCCGCGGATATCTGGGAGCAGATGCTGAAAGACCGGGAGGCAACGAAGTTCTTCGGGCTTGCCGGGGCAATGGTCCCCGCAGGCATGGGAGGGATCGTCTCCGACCTGGTAAAAGCCGGCCACATCGACGTGCTCGTCTCGACCGGCGCCAATCTCACGCACGACATCATCGAAGCGATCGGGTGCCACCACTTCCACGGCACCGCTTTCTGCAACGACATCGAGCTCCGGCACGATGAGATCAACCGGATCTACGATGTCTACCTGCCAAACGATGCTTTCGAGCACTTCGAGGAGTTCATGCAGGAGGTATTCGGGCAGCTCGAGCCGGGTTCCACGATCTCCATCTCGGGACTGCTCGAACACATCGGGAAGAACACGAAGTCCGGCATCCTCCACACCGCCGCCCGGAACAAGATCCCGGTGTACAACCCGGCCGTGCAGGACTCGATGATCGGGCTCCAGTACTGGCTCTTCTCGCAGACAAACAAGGTCACCGTTGACGCATTCGCTGACATGCAGTCGCTGATGGACCGGTGCTTCACCGCAACAAAGGCCGGCGCCATGCTCGTGGGCGGCGGTGTCCCGAAAAACTTCATCCTCCAGAGCATGCTGATGACGCCGAACGGGTTCACGTACGCGATCCAGCTCACGGGCGACCGGCCGGATCTGGGCGGGCTCTCGGGCGCAACGCTGGACGAAGCGCGGTCGTGGGGCAAGATCACGGAAGAAGCGCAGGCCGTAACCGTGTACGGCGATGCAACGATCACCCTGCCCGTTCTGACTGCCGCGGTGATGGAGAGGCTCGCAAAATGACCGAACTCATCCTTGCGCTGGACGTGACCGAGAAGGAAAAAGCGCTGCGGATTGCGGAAGCCTGCGCCCCGCACCTCGACGCCATCAAGCTTGGCTATCCACTCATTCTCTCAAGCGGCCTCTCGATTGCCGGGGAACTCGAAGAGCTGGACAAGCCTCTCATCGCGGACTTCAAGGTCGCCGATATCCCCAACACGAACCGGCTCATCGCGGAGCAGGTCTTCGATGCCGGGTTCTCGTCCATTATCTGCCACGGGTTCACCGGCGCCGACGCAATCAAGGCATGCGTGGATGTTGCCGCTGACTACGGGGGCTCCTGTTTCGTGGTTGCGGAGATGAGCCACCCGGGCGCGACCGCGTTCTTCCATGGCGGGACCGCCGAGAAGATCGCAGCTCTTGCGGTTGAGTGCGGCGCGGATGGGATTATCGCCCCGGCAACGCGCCCGGAGCGCGTAACAATCCTGCGCGAAATCGTGGGCAAACGGAAAATTCTCTCCCCGGGTGTTGGTGCACAGGGGGGCGATGCAGCCACCGTCGCGAAGCTCGTTGACGGCATCATCGTGGGACGGGCGATTTACGAGGCAAAAGACCCGGTAACCGCGATAACGGAATTTTCCGCGGTCAGGACCGCGTAAAGATTTATTAATACCCTCAAAATTTTCCCAAAACCGGATATGCACGCTATATAAAGCAGGGATCGGCCATTGGCCTGACCAGAACGTTCTAAATA
>NZ_PIZH01000149.1 GCF_002835825.1 Methanoregula sp.
ACGACGGCGAGTGGAAGGGCAAAGAGGTCCCGTGGTAGGGTTGGGAGTGGCTGGGACAGCTGGGAATGCGGCCGCGATACAGCTCACGCGATCCCCATGCAGGTCACCGGCGTCGCCGGCAGCGTCAAGGTCACTCTCAAGCCCGCACCGCAGGGTATCGGGCTTGTCACCGGTGACATCAGCAAGAAGGTGCTCGAACTCGCCGGCATCAAGGATGCCTGGACCTTTGCACGCGGCCAGACCCGCACCACCATCAACTTTGCAAAGGCCACCTTCAACGCACTCCGGGCCACCAATATGATCCGGACCGGGAGGGTACAGTAATGTACGCGGTTGTTCAGGTCCGCGGCGTGGTGAAGACCCGCCAGGACATCAAGGACACCTTGAAGATGCTCCGCCTGCACCACATCAACCACTGCGTCCTCATCCCGGACACGCCCGAGAACCTCGGCATGATCCGGAAAGTCAAGGACTACGTGGCCTTTGGCGAAGTAGATGCAGCAACCGTCGAGACCCTCCTGCAGACCCGCGGCAGGGTCATTGGCGATGCACCGCTCACGGATGAGTACATCAAGTCCAACTCGACCTTTGGCGGCATTGCAGACTTTGCAAAGGCACTTGCCACCGGTGAGACAAAGCTGCGCGACATGCCGGGCTTAAAGCCCGTGCTGCGCCTGCACCCCCCGCGTAAGGGATACAAGACCACCAAGCGGACCTTCCCCCAGGGAGGAGCGCTTGGCTATTATGGGCAGGAGATCAATACTCTCCTCTATAAGATGAGGTGAAAAGGATGCCAACCAACAAGCGTTCAAAATTCCGCGGATCGCGGACCTGTGGTGGCGGCACTCACAAGAACCGGCGCGGCGCAGGAAACCGCGGCGGCCGGGGGCGTGCCGGCATCAACGCCCACCACTTTGTCAAGTGGTACAAGGAAATGGGAGGCCCGGTGTTTGGCAAGAACGGCTTCTGCAACCAGACCTCTGTCGACGTGACTACTATCGACGTCGGCGCGCTGGACCAGATCGTGCCCTCCCTCCTTGCGCAGGGAATCGCCAAAAAGGAAGGGGATGCGATCGTGATCAACACCGCTGACATGGGAATCGAAAAAGTTCTCGGCAGCGGCAGGGTCACGCAGAAGATCAACGTCTCCGCAACGGCCTTCTCTGAAATTGCGAAAGCAAAGATTGAAAAGATGGGCGGGAAAGCCCAGGTTGTAGAATAACACAATAGTATTTTTTTGGTGAAACCATGGGAGACCTGCTGGATCGAATGGAACCCCTGCTCGCTGCGATGCCCGCAGTCAAGAGCCCGGAGGGCCACGTCCATTTCAAAAACAAACTGATCTGGACTGTGGGAATCTTAATCCTGTATTTTGTCCTCACGAACATCCCGGTCTTCGGACTGTCCCCGGATAGTGCGGACCTTCTCGCTGCCTACCGTGCACTCCTTGCCGGGGCAAGCGGTTCGATCGTCCACCTTGGAATCGGGCCGATCGTCACGGCATCCATCGTGCTCCAGCTCTTAAAAGGTGCAGACATCCTGCATATCGACACGAGCGATACGCGCGGGCAGGTCATGTACATGGGTCTGCAGAAGGTGCTCATCATGGTCATGATCGTTATCGAGGCCGCCCCGAATATCATCGGTGGCTTTATGCAGCCCGACGCGATCATCGCAAACCAGTTCTTTGGCGGAGACCTCTTTGCAGTATCCCTCCTGATCTTCATCCAGATCTGTATTGGCGGCGTACTCATCTTCCTCATGGATGAAGTGGTGACCAAATGGGGTATCGGTTCCGGTGTCGGTCTCTTTATCATTGCCGGTATCTCCCAGGCGCTCGTCAACGGTTTCATCAGCTGGGCCAGCATCCAGGACCAGTACCCGGTCGGTTTCTTCCCCCGGCTTGTTGCCATCGGCCTTGATGGCGGGAATTACCTTGCTTATTTCGGGTCCGACATGCTTGCCTTCGTCACCACCATCGCCATCTTCCTTGTCATCGTGTACGTGGAATCCACCCGGATCGAGATCCCGCTGGCCCACGCACAGATCCGCGGTGCCCGCGCACGGTTCCCGGTAAAACTCATTTATGCAAGCGTTCTGCCGATGATCCTCGTGATGGTGCTCCTTGCAAACATCCAGATGCTGGGCATGTTCCTCTCGAATGTCGGGATAACGACGCTCGGGACGTTCAGTGGCTCCACCCCGCAGGACGGCATTATGTACTTCCTTGCCCCGATCCACGGGCCGGCTGACTGGATGTGGTGGACAATGGATCTCGGCCACGCCCCATGGGAGGTGCTATTACGTCTTGGCATCAATAGCACATTCATGGTGGTCGGTGGGGCAGTCTTCGCGCTCTTCTGGATCAAAACCGCCGGGCTTGACAGCAAGGATGTCGCCCGCCAGATCCAGATGTCCGGTATGTCCATCCCCGGCTACCGCCGGAACCCGCAGGTACTTGAGAAGTACCTTGACCGGTACATCCCCCGCGTGACGATCATCGGTGGCGTCTTCATTGGTCTGCTCAGTGTCGTGGCAAACCTCTTTGGTGTCATCGGGTCTGTCAGCGGAACCGGTCTTCTGCTTGCAGTGAGTATCACCTACCGTCTCTATGAAGAGATAGCAAGCCAGCAGATCATGGAGATGTACCCGTTCATGCGGACATTCTTTGGAAAAGAGTGATTCAACAAGGAAAGGGACCAGGATGGAAGGAAAGAAGGTTATCATTACCGGTGTTCCCGGAGTCGGGAAGACCACGGTCGTCAACGAAGCACTAAAGAAACTCAAAAGTGAGGGCATCGAGTACCAGTCCCTCAACTTCGGCACGTTCATGTTCGAGGTTGCAAAGGCGGACAACATCGTCAAGGACCGGGACCAGATGCGCACACTCGATCGGGCAGTCCAGAAGCGGCTGCAGCAGAAAGCAGGCCAGGCCATTGCCAGGATCACGGGCAATGTCCTGATCGACACCCACGCATCCGTCAAGACACCCAAGGGCTATCTTGCCGGACTCCCTGAATGGGTCCTGCGCGAGATCATGCCCGATATCATTGTGCTCGTTGAGACCGATGATGACCAGATCCTCATGCGGAGGCTCACCGATGAGACGCGGTCCCGGGACAAGGAAGGATCGCGCTCGATCGCTGAGCACCAGCAGTTCAACCGGTCAATTGCAGCGGCCTATGCCATGCTGACCGGCTGCACCATCAGGATCATCACCAACGCAGATTTCCTGCTCGAACGTTCGGCGGCAGATCTGGCAGACGTTCTCCGGTGAACCCATGAATTTCAAGCAGTTCTGGGAGGAGTACAACCTCTGGATTACGTTTGGCTTCATGTTCCTCATGATGGGAGCGTATACGATCGAGTGGCTCCGTGTCGGTGTCGGACAGGCTATCGATGCCCTGTTCGCTCCCCTGCTCGTCACCTTCGGTGTCCCGTTCTATGTCCTGATCATTATCCTGTCGGCACTCACTGGTCTTTACTCTTCGATTGTCCAGAAATACACGATCGATTACGACAAGATGACCGAGTCGCAGGAACGGATGAAGGAGTTCCAGAAGGAGTACCGTGAGGCAACGCTCTCCCAGGACGAGAAGAAGATCAAGAAACTGGATGCCAAGAAGGATCGGATGATGAAGGACCAGCTCGAACTGTCCCAGCAGCAGTTCAAGCCGATGACTTATATCCTCATTCTCTCGGTCCCCATCTTCTTCTGGCTGTTGTACCGGCTCGCCCACACAACAGCAACAATTACCATGCCCTATTTCGGCACGGTAGACCTGAATGCGGCAATCATCTGGATAATACCGGCCTGGATTTTCTGGTACATGATCTGCTCCATCACGCTCTCGCAGGTCATCAGGAAGGCCCTGAATATCGGGGGCCTCTGATGCGGATCACCGTGAGCGGGTTGCCCGGGAGCGGGACAACCTCCCTCTCACGGTACCTTGCAGAGCGCCACAAGTTTACCATGATCTCGGCGGGAGAGGTCTTCCGCCAGCTGGCAAAAGAGCACAACATGGAGCTTGCCCGGTTCGGGGACCTTGCGAGGAAGGACCCCCGTTATGACAAGATGATCGATGCACGCCAGAAAGAGATTGCCGAGGCAAGCGACAATATCGTTGTCGAAGGCAGGCTCTCGGGCTGGATGGTCGACAATGCAGACCTGAAGATCTGGATCTATGCACCTATCGGGTGCCGGATCAAGCGCATTGTCTTCCGCGACCAGGTCGCCGATGAAGAGATCGCAAAGAGACTCACGCTGGAGCGCGAACAATGCGAAGCGGACCGGTACCGTTCCTATTATGATATCGATATCAACGATCTTTCGATCTATCATGTCATCCTCAACTCAGAACACTGGGATGTCGACGGCCTTGGCGCCATCATCGATACCGCTATCGCCCGGCTGAACCCGGGCACGTAATACCGGAAGATCGATCTTTTCAGCATTCCGTGTATTCACCCGCTGGACAGGTGTTATTTATGGTTTTTTCAGGGTTCTGGTTTCTCCAGAGAGTTTTTTTAGAAAAAGCACGGTAACTATACACGAAAGAATGACTGCACAGGGTGACGGCATTGTCGTCCGTGTCGTGGAAAGCTGGAACTCGGACGAGATTGTTCAGCTCTACCATGCCGGCGGGTGGTGGAAGGATGAGTATGATCCTGCATCCCTGCCGGAACTGATCCGGAAGAGTTTTGCCTTTGCCGTTGCTGTCGACCAGAAGACCGGGCGAGCTGTCGGCATGGGGCGGGTTATCTCGGACGGGATCTCTGATGGGTATATCCAGGATCTCGTCGTCCTTCCGGCCTGCAGGAACAAAGGAGTCGGAAAAGAGATCGTTGCCACCCTGGTGCGGAGGTGCACGGAATCCGGGATCACGTGGATCGGGCTTGTCGCTGAACCGGATACCGGGGAGTTTTACCGGCCGTTAGGCTTCCATCGCATGGAAGGACATATCCCCCTGCTGTGGAAGGGAGGCCACTGATGCTCAGTCAGGATGACTTCCGGCCGGTCACCCTTGCAGACCGGGCGTTCTTCGAGAAGCATTACGCGGTCTACCCGCAGCTCCACTCGGACAACACGTTCACCAACATGGTCTGCTGGAACCATTTCGCAGGCTATACCTTTGCGTACGTGGAGAAGAACCTCATCCTTGCAAGCACCCTTGGCAGCGTGACACGGTTCCGCCCC
>NZ_PIZH01000150.1 GCF_002835825.1 Methanoregula sp.
GGGATCTTCATCTTGCAGCGGCGGCAGTTCGAGCGCCGGCCATAGCCTGCCTCTTCGAGTTCGTCAACGGAGATACCCTTGTGGCCTCCTTCGTACTCGATGATGAACTGTCCCTTGTCGATCTCTTCCTTATGGACCTTGTCCGGGTCAACGCCGTACTTCTCGGTGATCATTTTGCGGGCAAGGACCGGGCTGACCGATCCACCGCAGTTGACACCGATCATGATGACGTTGTCGAGATTGATCTGCTTGCGCTTCGCGAGTTCGTAGAACGCCATCGCATCGCAACCCTTGACAGTGACACCGATCTTCATGTTCTCGGCGCCGTCCAGGTACTTCTTGACCAGCTTGGGCAGGAGGAGCGTACCGCAGTGGAGGGAGCCGGCAGTCTTTGCGAGTTCCTTCGGATCGGAGATCAGCACCGGCTGCGCATCATAGAGGTCAGTTCCCTTGGTGATGACAAGGACAGCGTCAACTGCCTTGGACTCGAGCGCGAACTTCCAGAGAGCGGTGACAGCACCGCCAAGCTCTGCCTTCTTCTTGATATCCGCATCGTTGGTCCACGCGTAGAGCATATCGCCTTTCTTTGCCATCTTCAGGCCTCCTTGATCTTCTCAATTCTCACAGCACAGGCCTTGAACTCGGGGATGGATGCTGTCGGGTCGAGTGCATTGTTGGTGAGCGTGTTTGCGGCACATTCAACATAGTGGAACGGGATGAATGCAACGCCCTTCTTGATGCCGGGTGTGACACGGGCACCGATCTTGATCTCGCCGCGGCGGGTGATTGCCTTGACCATATCCTTGTCTGCGACACCGAGGGCCTTTGCATCCTCAGTATTGATCTCAATCCAGCCCGTGGGCTCCTCGCGCTCCAGGTTTTCAGAGCGGCGGGTCATGGTACCGGTATGCCACTGCCAGATGCAGCGCCCGGTTGTGAGGATGAGCGGGTAGTCCTTGTCGGGCACTTCTGCCGGGTACTTGAACTCGATGGGCGTGAAGATGCCAAGGCCGTCCGGGTGGGTGAACTTCTCCTTGTGGAGGATCGGGGTCCCCGGGTGCTCCTTTGTGGGGCAGGGCCAGTGGAGGGCTTCAGGCTTCTCGAGGCGCTGGTAGTCCATACCTCCATAGGATGGGGTGACCTTCGAGATCTCCGTGAAGATTTCTTCAGGGCTCTTGTACGGGAACTGCTTCTCGAATCCCATGACCTTGGCGAGCTCGCAGAAGATCTGCCAGTCTGCCTTTGCCTCGCCGGGCGGGTCCTGGGCCTTGCGCCACTTCTGGACACGGCGTTCGGTATTGGTCTGGGTGCCGTCCTTTTCAGCATAGCAGGCTGCCGGCAGTACAACATTGGCGAACTTGGCGGTCTCGGTAAGGAAGATATCCTGGACTACCATGAACTCGACATTCTTCATAGCCTTCTCGACATGGTGGAGATCGGGGTCGGAGATCATCGGGTTCTCACCCATGATGTACACGCACTTGACCTTGCCGGGTTCATCCGCGAGTACATTGATCAGCTTCGTGACCGTGAGACCGACTTTGCCCTCGGCAATCGTGCAGCCCCATGCGTCTTCCATCTTCTTCTTCATCTCGGGGACAATGACCGACTGGTAGCCGGAGTACACGTTGGCGAGCGCGCCCATGTCGCAGGCGCCCTGCACATTGTTCTGGCCACGCAGTGCGCAGATGCCCGTGCCGGGCCGGCCAAGGTTGCCGGTCAGCATCTGGAGGTTGGCGATCGACTTGACGTTATCGACACCGGTCGTGTGCTGGGTGATACCCATCGAGTAAAGGACCGCGGACTGGCCGGATTTGCCAAACCACTCTGCTGCAGTGATGAGGTCCTTCTCGGGGATGCCACTGATCTTGGAGACATTCTCCGGGCTGTAGGCATCCTTGGTGACGATCTCCTTGACCTTCTCGAAATCCTTGGTCCTGTTCTTGACGAAGTCCTTGTTCTCCCAGCCGTTTTTCAGGATCTGATGCATGAAGCAGTTTAAGATGGCAACATCTGTTCCTGAGTAAAACGGCAGGTACAGGTCTGCCTGCTTCCCGGTCGGGGTGAGTCGCGGGTCAGCGTAGATGACTTTTGCACCGTTCTTCTTTGCCTGCATGACGCGGCGGCCGATCAGCGGGTGGGTCTCAAACGTGTTGCTGCCGATAATAAGGAGGCACTTCGACTCTGCAATATCGGCGATCGACTGGGTCATTGCACCGGACCCGAAGGCACCGGCCAGACCGACGACCGTCGAAGCGTGGCAGAGCCGGGCGCAGTGGTCGATGTTGGGGGTCTTGAGCACGGCGCGGGCAAACTTCTGCATCAGGTAGTTCTCTTCATTAGAAACCCGTGCAGAAGCAAGGCATGCACTCTGCTCACCCTGGTACTTCTTGAAATTCTCAGCAATCAGCTTGTAAGCCTCGTCCCAGCTCGCTTCGACAAACTTTCCATCTTTCTTGATGAGCGGTTTGGTCAGCCGGTCAGGGCTGTTGATGAATTCATGGGCATAGGTGCCCTTCGGGCAGAGCTTGCCTTCGTTGACCGGGTTGCGCTGCCAGGGCTGGACGCCGACAACCTTCTTGTCCACGACAACAAGGTTGAAGCCGCACCCGGTCCCGCAATACGGGCATGTTGTTGGTACGTATTTGAAATCCATGTATGACACACCTTTCTGAAGATCACAAAATGTGATAATCAGAGGTCTGGCAGAACGATATTTAAGAATAGTGAAATAATTGCAAAAACTGGTGATTACTTTGGGATAAGAGCCGATTAGTGAAAGACCTCAATCAAGGTTAAAAAATTATTTTTTAAAAAAATTAATTGCTCGCATCTAACAATCGATCATCGCATTGCGTTAGCGCGCATCATGCAATCCCGGGACCCTCTTGAATAATACCCAACAATCCAGCACTGCAGAAACCGGGAATGGGTAGGTTCAGTACTTTTCTGATCACGCTTCCCTGACTCTTTGTACTATACACCACCTGCCAAAAACCTGATTGGATAGTACAATCATTATCAGCTTCGCAATCGATCTCCGGTAAAAAATTTTCAGCCGCCCCATCACCCCCTCCTCAAAATATGATGTAATGAGTTCCCGCATACCATCAGCGGGAGGAGTTTCCTTCTTCAGGAATTACATGGATGGCAGTTGCTTTGACACCGGCAATGACCCGGGCCCCAAGAGACAAGCCGAGATCCGTGCAGGAGCGCCGGGTGATCAGGGAAACCATGACAAAACCACAGTCAACGGTGACCCGGACAAAGGGCCCGGACGGGACAATCTTTGTAATCCGGCCAATAATCCGGTTCCGCATACTGGTCTTTTCGGAAACCGAGTCTGACGGGGTCAGGGTCACATCCTCAGGACGTATGCAGAGTGAGACCTGCTTCCCCACCGGAATCGGCGTGAGCGCCTCAAAGCAGGTCTCGCCAACGCGGATGAGTGCATGCCCCCCCGTGTTCTCGATCACCTGCCCGCCATTAATAGCATCGATCCCGACGAACCTTGCGATCTGCCGGCCTTTCGGCTGATAAAAGATCTCCAGCGAACTTCCGACCTGTGCCAGGCGGCCGTCCATGATCACACCGATACGGTCTGCAAGCCGCTGCCCCTGGAGCATGTCATGCGTTGAGAGAACGATTGTCGTGCCGAAACGTTTGTTGATCCGGACAATCAGGTCCTCGATCATCTCCGAAGAAACCGGGTCAAGGTTCGCAGTCGGTTCGTCCAGAAGGAGGACCTCAGGCTCGGTGACCATGGCGCGGGCAAGGGCAACCCGCTGCATCTCCCCGCCCGAAAGCGTGATCGCCCTTCGCGAATACAGGTCCGATAGTCCGACAAGATTGAGGGCAAACCTCACTTTTTTCTCCGCCTCCACAGCGGATTCGCCACGGAACTTCAGGCCGAACGCTACGTTCTCGGCAACCGTGGTATTCAGGACTGCAGGCTTCTGGAAGACCATGCTCATTCTCCGCCGGATGGCAAGCCTGTCCTTCTCAGAACCCGCAGTATCCCTCCCATCAAAGAAAATCTTGCCGGATGTCGGGGAATCCAGGAGGTCGATAAGCCGGATAAGGGTGCTCTTGCCGCTGCCGCTTGGACCGATCAGGGTAAAGACCTCCCCCTTGCGGATCTCAAGGGAAATATCCCGCAAGACCTCTTTTGGGCCGAATGACCGGCCCAGGCGTTCGATCCGTATCATCCGTGCGGACCTCCTCCGGCAATCTGCTGCATGTCAGAGGACAATGCCGATGTGATCAGGTTCAGTATGACAACAACAATCAGGGCAATGACGAGGAGAATAATCCCGAGCGCGATCGAGAGAGCAAAATTACCCATTCCCGTTTCAAGCGTGATCGCCGTGGTCAGGACCCGTGTATGGTCGCGGATGTTGCCGCCGATCATCATGGCAACGCCCACTTCGGCAATTGCCCGGCCGAACCCGAGGACGACTGCACTCAGGATAGCGAAGCGTGCCTCCCTGACGATCTCGACGATCTTCTGGAACTGGGTCGCACCCAGCGACACGAGCGTATCGCTGATGCTCTTGTCGATCCCGCTGAGGGCAGAAATGACCAGACCCATCATGATGGGGATGATGAGGACCGTCTGCCCAAGAATCATTCCCTGCGGCGTGAAAAGGAGACCCAGGATCCCCAGCGGGCCGCTTCGCGAGATGAGGAGATAGAGGATGAGGCCGACAACCACGGTCGGGACGGAATACAGTGTCTGGATGATGATGATGACCGCACGCTTGCCGTAAAAATCATTGAAGTGGATGAGGGCGCCGGCCGGGATGGCTATGAGGGCGGCAATGATGGTTGCCGAGAGGGAGATGTACAGGGAAAGCGCAGCAATCTGCATGACCTCAGGGTTAAGGGTAACGATCAGGTCAACTGCCTGGATAATGCCATTAGCAATGTCGCTCACTCAAGACACCTCTCCATCGCGGGGCCTTGTCCGGAATACCCGGACCCTCGTGGATATGGCCTTCCGGTAATCTGTATTGTCTGCTCATCATGGTTAATGAAATGCTCCGGGCAGGATCGGATCCGCTGCGGGATGCTACGACACTCAGGGATATTCATTGTTCCAGGGATTCAACGGGGAAAAAGGAGAGGATTTATACTGTTGTTGCAGCAGCTGCCGGGGCAGCGGTTGCTGCCGGAGCGACTGCGGTTGC
>NZ_PIZH01000151.1 GCF_002835825.1 Methanoregula sp.
CCGGTAAGGAGACCGGCAGCCGTATCAGCCTCCACCACGTGCGGATCGATCCTGGCTGTTCAATCGGGGATCATTCCCACACCGAGCAGGTCGAGATCCATGATGTGCTGAACGGCAGCGGCTCCTGCATGCTGGACGGGCAGACAATACCGTACCGGCCCGGTGTTGCCGCTGTTATGCCGGCCGACCGTGTGCACCGCGTGGATGCCGGGGCGGAGGGGCTGCTCCTGCTGGCAACCTTCTCCCCCCCGCTTGTGTGAGGTTGTCATATGACCGATCCCATCACCGGCTCACTTCTGCTTGGCTGGACAACTCTGTTTGCCTACCTCACGGAACATGTCGTGACCTGCCTGATCCCGGCGTTCTTCATTGCAGGAGCGATCGCCGCGTTCATCCGGAAGGATGCGATCCTGAAATACTTCAGCCCGGAGACGAAGAAGACCACATCGTACGGGATTGCGTCGGTATCTGGTACCGTTCTCGCGGTGTGCAGCTGCACAATCCTCCCGATGTTTGCCGGCATCCTCAAGAAAGGAAGCGGCCTTGGACCGGCAATCACGTTCCTGTATGCGGGGCCGGCGATCAACATTCTTGCGATTGTCTACACGGCAAAAGTGCTCGGATTCGATCTCGGTGTCGCCCGTGCGGTTGCCGCGGTCGTGCTCTCCATCGTGATCGGCCTCATCATGATGAGCCTTTTCCCGCAGCAGGACGAGGAGACAAAGAAGACCCACGCGGCGGCCCGCAGGGCGGTCATGGCACAGGAGGGCACCCGCCCGAAATGGGTTGTCCCCGCGTTCTTCATCTCCCTCATCGCCATCCTGCTGGTCGGGACTTCGGCACTCGATATCTTCAGCCGGCTCCTGATCGTATACTTCCTCTCAATGGCGGTTGCGTTCCTGCTGATCTATTACTTCACGCGCGACGAGGTGACGGAGTGGGGCCTTGAGATCTGGGACCTGACAAAGAAGATCTTCCCGATCCTCATCATCGGCACGTTCGCGCTTGGCGTCCTTGCATACTTCCTGCCCCCGGAGACATTCAGGCCGTTCATCGGCGACAACTCGCTGCCGGCAACCTTCCTTGCGGCAGTTATCGGGGCAGTCCTCTATATGCCAACGCTCCTCGAAGTTCCGGTCATCGGCACAACGCTCGGGTACCTCTCGGGGTCGATGGCAAAAGGCCCGGCCCTTGCCCTGCTCCTGACGGGGCCGAGCATCAGCCTGCCGAGCCTGATGGTCATCTACCGGATCATCGGGGCGAAGAAGACACTCGCGTATGCCGGGCTGGTTATTGTGTTCTCGACCATCGCCGGGTTCATCTTCGGGAACTTCATGTGAGGAACAGGAATGAACAACGACAGAATACCCTGCTGTGCCGCAGATGCCCTTCGGCGGATACGACAGATCCCGGTCAATGGGATCATGACCGGCATTACGATGCTCGATGAGAGCATTGCAGATGTAAAGGAGCAGAATCCTGGGTGTGATGCGGCAGTCAGTGAAGCACTGATGAAGAAGATCCGGGTCTACAACTATGTCCCACCGGGTGTCGCAGAGGCATATGCCCGTGCGATTATGGAAGAATACAAAAAGAGCGTGCAGGAGAAAGGGCCATGATGAGAATAGAAGTATGACGGTACCCCGTGCAGGAAACCCTACAAGGGGAATCAGGAACGAATCCTAAAAGCATCGGATCACCAACCTCCCGTGGTTTGCGGGTTATCTAAAAAACAACGGAATGAAAATCATGACAGAGAAAACTCTCGGGTTTATCGGTGGGGGCCGGATCACGATGATCCTCCTTGCCGCACTGGAGAAACGCGGTCAGCTGCCGTCGCAGGTTGTCGTCAGCGACATGAATGCAGAGACGCTCAAAGGATTACAGCAGCGATTCCCGTCCATACGGACGGTTACCGGCGGGAATGCAGATGCTGCAGGGCAGGACATAGTCTTTCTCGCCCTCCACCCTCCGGCAGCAGGAGAGGTACTCGCGTCGATCAAAGGGGCAGTGAAAAATGACGCTGTTGTCGTCTCGCTTATGCCGAAGCTGACGGCAACTCAGTTATCCACGATGCTCGGGGGTTTCCCGCGTATCATCCGGATGATCCCCAATGCCCCGGCAATAGTTGGCAAAGGGTATAACCCGGTGGTGTACCCGGCAGGTCTTCCGGCGCAGGAGAAGGACACCGTTGCCCGGCTCTTTACCGCATTCGGTACCTGCCCGGAGGTTTCCGAGAGCAGGCTCGAAGCCTATGCAGTCATCACAGCAATGGGTCCAACCTACCTCTGGTTCCAGCTGTACGAACTCGAAGCACAGGCACGGGCATTCGGTATGGCGGACGCAGATGCCCGCGAGGCGGTCCGGCAGATGGCCGAAGGAATCCTTGCGACCATGAACGAATCGGGCCTTGCACCGGAGAAGGTCATGGACCTCGTCCCGGTCAAGCCGCTCGGTGCTGATGAATCGGCCATCCTTGCAGTATACCGGGAGAAACTGCCGGCACTGTATGCAAAACTGAAGAATTAGATTACTTATCTGATGGCCACGAACTGCTTGAATATCGGTGTATCATGACAAAGATCGAAGTACTCGGAACCGGCTGCGTAAAGTGCAAACGGCTGTTTGACAACGTGCAGGCTGCGGTAAAGGAACTCGGCATTGCCGCCGAAGTAGTGAAAGTCGAAGACCTGGATGCGATCGTTGAGGCTGGGGTCATGCTCACCCCCGCACTCTTCATCAACGGGGAGGTCGTTTCTGAAGGCCGGGTGCCGGATGTGAATGAGATCAAATCAATATTATCGGAGTGAAAAGAATGGCAGAAGCACCAACCTGTTCATGCGGACAGAACGAGAAGAAACGGATCATATTCCCCTGCGCCGGGCAGGCAAACACCGGGCAGCTGACGAACCTTGCAGCTATCCAGCTGACTGAGGAAGGGTATGGGAGTATTGCCTGCGTTGCATTGCTTGCCATCGGTTCAGAGGGACTGGTAAGGAATGCAAAAGCCGCGGATGAGGTTGTCGTGCTCGACGGCTGCCCGATGCTCTGTGCAAAGAAGATCGCAGAAGCGCAGGGTGTCCCGGTTGGCCAGCACCTTATCATGACCGAACTTGGGATCACGAAAGGCCCCTCGAAGAACTACACGCAGGACGATGTCGAGAAGATCGTTGCTGCGTGCTGGAAAGGCGAAGGCCGGACGAAAAAGGCTGCAACACCGGGGAAAAAGACCGGCGGAAAAGACAACGGGTGCGGCTGCGGGTGCGATGGGACCTGCTAACGAGAAAATCGGGGCGAACGATCACGACTTCAGAAGATGAGATCCGTTCGTGGGCTGAAGAGTACGCGAACGAGAACGGCTGGGTACTCAACCCGGATGAAAAAACACTCGATACGGTAATCCGGGGCCTGGCACGAAACAAGCAGAAGTTTGGTGAGCAGTACTGCCCGTGCCGGTTCCGGTCCGGTGATTCGGAGAAGGACCGGGCAATCATCTGCCCATGCATCTACAACCGGGATGAGATCGCAAAGGATGGGCACTGCCATTGTCTGCTCTATTACCGGAAAGATGCGGCCGAAACTCTTACGGGAGGAATAAAATGACCTATGCCATTGTCACCTGTTCAGGCATCTCCAATACGGGAAAACTCACGACTCAGGCAGGTATGCTCCTGATGCAGCGAAAGCCCGGCATGTTCCTGTGTATGAACTGCAAGCAGTCCGCAGAATCCCTCAGAATAGATGCGGGAAATGCAGAACGACTCATCGTTCTTGATGGATGTACAGACTGTTGTGCAACAAAGAAACTCACCGCGGCCGGCCTATCACCTGATATCCATATCATCGCAACCGAACTCGGCATCGAAAAGAACGGGATGGCTGATGTGCAGTACGATGAGATTGAGAAGGTTATCCGGGCAGTTATGGAAAACGGAGACGACAGGGTATGAACAACCCCCGGTACAAGCGCCTTGAGATCGAGTGGAAGCATTTTGCTGTCGGGGATAAGACGTGCGAGCGGTGCGGGAAGACCGGTCACTCCCTCAAATCCGTTGTTGAGGAACTCCGTCGCGAGTTCGCTCCCGCAGGCGTGAAGATCAACCTGAGCGAGACGCTCCTTGACAAGACACGGATCGCGGAGTCGAACGAGATCCTCATGAACGGCACTCCCATCGAGCATCTGCTCGCAGTTGGTGTGGTTTCGACCGAATGCCCTTCCTGCGGTACCCTTGCGGGCGAGAGCACCTGCTGCCGGGCGATCGAGATCGACAATGAACGGTACGAGGAGATCCCACCGGAAATGATCCGGAATGCCGCGTACCGGGCGCTTGGGGTGAACCCATGAAGATCGGCATTGTCAGCGATGGTGCATATGGCGACCGGGCGTATGAGTTAATCAGGGAAAAGTTCCCGACCGAATGGATCATGGCACCGTTCCCTTCGGGAATGATGGTGGATGACATCGATCTGCCTCTCCCGGAATGCGACCTCTTCATCTCGTATGTCCGCCACCCGGACGTCGCCCTTGCCATTATCGACAAACAGAAACCGGTGATCCTCGGCGTCAGTTTCGGCCCCGGGTTTCTCCGGCAGGCAAAGGGGATCAACGAGAATATCGTGGCAGCACCGACCATGTGCTCGCTTGAAGACAACACCTGGGTACCGGAGATCAACGAGTTTGCCAAAGTGTTCGGAAGGCCGGTTTTTGATGTGACGGTGAAAGACGACGGCACCATCGGGAGCGTCCGGGTCCTCCGGGGATCTCCCTGCGGCTCAACGGTTGAAGCCAGCAAAGAACTGCCCGGCACAACCCTCAGCGCCGAACAGCTCCAGCACTATGGCCTGCGGATCTGCCATTTCTGCCGGGCACCCCGGCTTGGGAAGACCTGCGACAAGGAAGTCTCGGGGCTGCTCCACATCCGGGAACTGGTCCGTGCGATCGGTGCAGTATCTCCGTCTGTGGCGGAACGGGTGAAGCCGTTCACTGATGAGATGGAGAAGGTCATGGAAGAGAAAATGCACCGGGCGTAAAGATGGCGGGAGAACATGCTGTCTGCGCGGTTGAAGATTGATCCGGGGAATGAATCATGACAAAAAGCGATGATGCAGCAGGAAGTTTTTCCCAAGGGATAACCTGCTCGGCAGCGGTCTTTGGAGCGTTTGCACAGGATCTCGGACT
>NZ_PIZH01000152.1 GCF_002835825.1 Methanoregula sp.
GGATGAGGGGATGATTCTTCCGGTGAATGGGCGGGGGATGATATGAAGGTAGAAAATCATGCTTCTGTTTTTTCCCGGGAATGTGCGTAAGTCCCCGTGAATTATCCCCTGGCTCTTCAGTGCGAAACAACACCGTGCACGGGCTGTAACTTCCTTCCCAGGTTATGGAAGTCCGGGAATTTCTCCTTTAAACTACTGCGGTTTGCCGGAAGAGCGAGGACCGGGGGGTTGGAAAAGACCTTACAGGGATTGACCTTATCCGGCCCCGCTACGGCCCCGCTACGGCCCCGGATTCCCCTCTTTTCCGGCACCAGAGGGAATAATTCCGGAAAATGAGGGAATAATTGACGTTTCATTGACCATTTTCACGTCTGAAAACCAGAGGTAAATTTTAGCCACGTTCTTTTGGCCGATCTCCTGCCGGATCGGACTGTGAGCTGGGGGATACGGGGAAAGCCCGCTTTCCAGATACCGATCTACGACGGCGATATCTCATTCACCGACGGAACACCCAGGGTCGGGAACCTGGCTGGCTGCACACCACCTGGCCGGAGCCCTTCCTCACTGCCGCCCAAACCGGAAGATCGTGATCCCAAAGAACCGCTCGAAGAAGTACAGGACGCCAAAAAAGAAAACCGCATAGAGCACAAAGCCGATGATGAACCCGAAGATCCCGGTAAAGCCGAGGGCCGCCATAATGATATTCGAAAGGGTATTGGAAACAAGGATGGCGCAGAGGAGGACGAGCACGAAGGTGACAATGCGCCGGGCTGAGGTGAGATCCATGCAAGTACTCCGGTGCCCGGAAATATAAACGCTTCAGGAGTGATGCTGGAATTTTTCCCTCCGGTTTTTTCCCGGTACCTCACCATTATAAGTGGCTTTACGTAATAACTCCATAAACGGAAGCGAATCTCATGGAAGCCAGAAGCGAACGAAGGGATGGAATCCTTGTTTTTTTCGTCAACGGGAGGCTCGATGCCCACGGGGCCCGGCAGCTCGATGAGTGGGCGCGGGAAGAACTCAATGACGATGACAAGGAACTGGTCATCGATCTCTCGGGATCGGCCTACCTGAGCAGTGGGGGCATACGGACATTCAACGGGCTGAAGCGCGAGCTGAAACGGAGGAACGGCCAGTTCGCGCTTGCGGCGGTCGGTGAGTATCCTTACAAAGTGCTGGAGATGGCCGGCTTCACTTCGGTCTTTACCCTGTACCCGACAACGGAAGAGGCGGTTTCTGACATCCGCAAAAAACGGAAGAACCCGTCGCTCTTCAACGAGATCTTCTACAAGAAGATCATCGAGGGCAATGTCAGCCTGACCATCGAGCCCGGGTGGATGACCAAGAACCCGGTCCTCCGCGTTACCGGGGATCTTGACAAGGTGCTCCATGCAACCATCACCGGGCCGGACGTGAAGGTGAAGAAGTTCTCCGAGGTGACGTACTCGCTGGGCCTTGGCGCGCTCGGCGCCGATGTCAACGACGCGATGCCGCTCTTAGGCGAGATGATCACGCTCTATGGCTCGATGGTCTGGCTTCCCACTGATGGCCACAGCACACCCGATTTCCTGACGCCGGGAGCGGCAACCGGGGGAGACCTGCCGGTCTATACCGGGTACAACATCACGCTGGATGGGCCGTTCAACGAGTACCTTACCCTTGACGCTGCTGATCCGCAGGGCGTCTCCATTGCCGACATCTACCGTGTCATCTTCTCCTCGGCAAAAGAGCGGGTGAAGACCTACCGGGGCGTTGTTGCCGTGACGATGTGGGGTGTTCTCTCGGGCTTTGCCAGCTCCGGCCTGAAAAAGGCGCCGGTTGCCGGCTCGCTCCCGAAAGGCGAATCGATCCTCTCCCCATCAAGGGCCCATGAATGGATGGCATCGGACGCCGGAACCTCGTACCAGGGCGACACGCTCGTCAGTTTCGGCGTGGGGGTCGACCTCAGCGCTGATCTCTCATCGTTCAGCCCGGAGGCGCTTGACGCGCTATATTATGCAAATCCCCTGAACAAGGGTGCAGGAAAAGAGATGTACCTCCACAACCATGGTGTTGTCTTCCGGAACATCCCCTACGACGCGACCCTTGATTTGAATTCGCAGGTAAAAAAGATTGTAACCGACGGCGAGTTCGTGGACATGCGCCACCTCCTCGACACGACCCGGCTCCGGAAGGCGAAGATCGGGATCGCGTATATCCAGGACATTGCCCGCGAGCCCTGAACCGCGAACGTGGGGGTTACCCCGATCTCTTTTTCTTTTTCGTCAGGATGAGGACGTTTTTGTTGTCTTCATACTGGTACCGGATATCGTCCATGACCTGGCGGGTTAAGAAGATCCCAAGGCCGCCGATCTTCCGTTCATCGATGCCTAACGAGATGTCCGGTTCCGGAAGGGTGAGCGGGTCGAAGGGTTCCGCGCGGTCCTCGACCCGGATCTCCATGGCAGACTCATCCGCATGGTAGCACAGGGATACAACGATCTCTCCCCCGCCTTCCCCATACCCGTGCATGATGACATTGGTCACCACCTCCTCGACCGCGAGCTGCGTGTCGAGGATGTCCTCATCAGGAAACTGCTGGCCCTGCATGACCGATTCAATCAGGTCCGAGACCCGGGGTATCTCGTTGATGTCGGACCTGATGGACAGTGCAGCCGGGCGTTCACTCATGGTTATTCCATCCTGATAATCATCAGCGTGATGTCATCTGACGGGGGATGGTCCCCGCAGAACATTCTGACCTCATCAAGGATCTTTGCCATCATCGTTTTTGAATCCATCCCCTGCGACAGGGCAAGCCTGACCAGCTCCCAAAAGAGACCGGTGAGGCCCGTTGCAGGGGAAGAGGAAGAGACGGTGAATGAGAGGCGGATTATTACCATGAATGACCATTACCCTTGTGCCCCGTTTCTTCATAAGCCTGTTTAAAAAATGCAAAGGAGATAGGATTATCTTTTTCCAGCGCCGACATAACAAAAGAATCAGAGGAAAATTTTGGGGAACAAATATGGAAATTACCACTACCAGTAAGGACAATGCAACCACCTTTTCCCTTAACGGCAGGATAGATACTGCCACGGCACCGGAACTGGAACAGGCAATCAACAGGGTTATTGACGGCGGCCAGCGGAAGGTCCTGCTGGACTTTGCCGGTGTAAGTTATATCAGCAGCGGCGGCCTCCGGGTGCTCCTTGCGACAGCGAAGAAACTGAAAAACCCCGGGGACAAATTCGGGATCTGCTCCCTCTCTCCCGAGGTCCTGAAGATCCTCAAGCTTGCAGGGTTCACCTCGATCTTTTCCATCTACGCATCTGAGGGAGAAGCCCTTGCCGGCTGGTAACGACCAGCTGGTTTCTCTTGAATGGCAGCCCCTGCCCGGAGCGGGCGGGGCAACACTCTTTCCGCTTATCCGGAAGATCGACACCGTATCCTCCAACTCGTATCTCATCCAGACGCCGGATGCTATCATCCTGATCGACCCCGGCGGCCTTCCCGCACAGGCAGAGCAGATCATGCGGGTGGTGACGGAATGCCGGGCCGCAAAGGAGCGCCCGTTCTTCATCCTTCTCACGCATGCGCACATCGACCATTTTATCGCGATCCAGAACACGCCGGCACTCGCGGTTGCCGGGGCAGCGGTGCTGATGGTGCAGGATGAGGGTGCGGCCTGCCTTGAACGGGGCGATGCCGCGATGACGCAGGCCGCGCTGTTCAATACGAGCATAGTCCCGATGAAGGCAGGGTTCCGTCTTGTGACACCCGGGCGCAGGGAGAGTCCGGGTGTGCCTGTCGAACTCTGCTTCTCAAACGGCGCCCTGGTTACGGTCACGGCACTCCCTGCAGGGGAAGCATCCATACATCTCGACAGGGAGACCATCGTGTTCGGGCCTGACAGCCCCCCGCTCGAGGTCTTCCATACTCCCGGTCACAGCAGGGACAGCATCTGCATCCACATGGGCGAACTGCTCTTCATTGGCGATCTCCTCTTCGCGGCCAACCCGGGGATCGCCGGCATAATCGGGTGGTCGCAGGAGGATCTCATCGGATCACTTGACGGGATTGGCACCCTGCTGGACAAAAAGGAGATCTCGCTGCTCTGCCCGGGCCATGGGCGCCCTATTCCCGTTGCCGATGCACACACGATGCTCCCGCTCGTGAAGCGGGACGCCGCCACCCTTGCCGACATTGCCGAATTCACCCCGGACCGCGCCGCAGAGATTGCCACCTATGCTGAAGATATCATGGAGCAGGTGAACCAGCTCTTCACGGTCATGGCAGGCCGGCTCTATTATGTCTCGTATGTGCTTGACGAGCTGGAAGAGTCGGGAACGGCAGAGGAACTCGGCACGCTCATCAAAGGCGATACTATCGATGAACTCCTTGATGCGTTCCGGGTATTCTCTGAAGAGCACCATAAGAAACAGGGTGTCTCGGTCCACCTGGCCCTCAAGGCCGGGCAGGTAATCGGCAAACTGCAGCGGACCTTCAAAACGGACGAACTGGCGCAGATCATCGACCCGGGAATTGTCCGCCGCACGGAGCGGCTCCTTGCTGACTATATCACCATCTTCCGCGGGTTCACACCCCCGCGCGAGGTGACGGTTGTGGACCTGTCATCGCTCATCGAGGCCCTTGTCGAAGGCCTGACAATCCCTTCCATCTCCAGTGATGCGCTGCTCTCTTCAGCAGATGATGAGAAGGCATTTGCCCAACTCCTGCTCTCAAGCATCGGGACCCGGCCCCTTCTTGAGGATGTGGAGGTAGTGGTTGACAATGCCCCCGATCCCCTGTTTGTCACCATTGACCGCGATGATTTCAGCGATCTCCTGACCTATATTCTCGAAGAGCTCGTGGGGAAAGGGTCCCCTGCCATCCGGATAGCGGTATGCAGCAGTGCGGATGACGCGACAATCAGCATCTCCGGTACTACGCCGTCGCCGTCACCGGGGTGCGAATTACTGAAGACATCCCGGTTCCTGTGCGGGCTCTGTGAACGGGCCGGTGCCTCCCTCTCTCAAAACCACGGAGAGGACACGCGGGTCACCTACACGATCCGGGCAAACCGGGTTGTATAACCGAAAAGAATGAGTCACGGTAAAGAACAAAGGGAACCTGCCTGAATATGGACGCACACGACCCCCCCTTCCGGTAGTTTT
>NZ_PIZH01000153.1 GCF_002835825.1 Methanoregula sp.
GCCAAAGGCCGTGGATATATCATAATAATATCCCGGGTAGGGATTACCCGCAGGAAGGATCTTGGTCTGCCAGTTGGGAGCACGCAGCGACTCCGGCGGGGAGACAAGGATCCTGTTCACCTGATCGCTGAACTTCTGTTTGATTGCCGGAGTAGCGCACGAGGTGCCTGTGCTGAAATCTCCTTTTCCTGCGGATTGCACTACCGGTGCACCGCCCATGGCCCCGCCGCAGGCTGCCGGCTCAGCGCTGCAGAACTGGTCGCATTCAGTCGTATGCTGCTGGCAATAAGCGGCGCAGGACGCCGCCGAATCGCAGCCACCCGGGCCTTTTGCAACTCCTGCCGGCCCACCGGTGCCGGGTTGGGAACAACCGGCAATTACGCAGGCCCCTGCAACAAAGAACACAAGAACAATCCAGCGAAAAGAAAAAACTCCCCATTGTTTTTGCATAGATGATTTGGTGCATTCTGTTATAATAAAAAAATTATGAATTATACCAGGAGGGCGATTTTCCTTTACATATGGAGGATTTTTGGCAGCAGGAAGATCGCCATGATCACGACCAGCATCGCGTAACTGACTGCCGCAACCACGTGCCCCGAATACCGGATCAGTCCTTTTTTATCGAGGATCCGGTCAACCCCCTCCTTCATGATATACCCGCCGTCAAGCGGCACCAGCGGAAGAGCATTGAAGGTCCCGACAACCAGGTTCCACCAGCCGCACCAGAAGAGGAGCTGGATGACAAGCCAGAAATGCGGGAAAGGCGTGTTCCACATCACCGAGCCGGCGCTGTCATTCATCAGGATCATGAACGAGCCGTACGTGGCAGGGTCGAGGATCACCCAGATAGGGATTGCAAGGAGAACGAGAAAACCGATGGGACTTAACAGGTTGTCAAAGATCCGTTTCAGCTGCCCGGCATCGTAATACGACACCCCCATAAAACCGCTGGTCTTGTCACTGAGCGCGGCAGGCCAAGCGGAAAGGGTCAGTAAATAGGTAGCTGCTACCCCGTCCTTCTCGACAAGGAGTGTTGCAGTATCCCCGGGCCGGGTGGTGTCGAGGACCGACGCCACATCGTCCCGTGTGGATATTTTCATGCCGTTCACTTCCTGGATCACCGAATTCGCCGGAACACCGGAAAGGGCGGCAGGAGTATCGGGATAGACGCCACTGACGAGCGGCGTCGGGAGTGGAATCGCGGTCCCGAGCAGGATTGCAAGAAGAGAGAAACAGACAATCCCCAGCACGATATTGTTGGTGATGCCGGCACCGAACATCCGCATCTTTGCAAGACCTTTTGTCTTCTCCTGGTCTTCCTCGTCCGGCTCCACAAAGGCGCCAATGGGAATGACCGGGATGAGAATCCCCATGGATTTCACGCGGATCCCCTCGATGCGGCAGAGGATGGCATGGCCGAACTCGTGGACAACCATGGTAACGATAAGGCCGAGGAGGACCGCGATAGTCAGGGGAATGAACTCATTGACCCCGGGGATCGCAAGCACGTTCCGCAACTCGTTAACCGCAGTCGGCTCCGGCTGGTGGACGATCGTTGTCTGGAGCGAGAGGACGAGCATGACGGTCATCAGCACCGAGACAACGATGACCATCGCAACCCCGATGGTCCCATAAAAGCGGAAGAACCGGCTATAGCGGGTGAACCAGTCAAAGAATCCGACCCGTTCCGTCTTGATCGCCAGGATCGGCCCGTAGAACACGATATGGTTCTCCCAGAGCCGGAATGTCTTGATGTAATACGCGATCATCGCGTACACCGCGACGATTACGCCTGCAATCAGCAGCCAGTCCATTATCATATAAGGCGGTTCCGGAAGGATAAAGGGCTTCTGTATGCGGAGGGTCATCAGACCCGACGCAGGAGAAGATTTCCCGTCAGGGAAGTCTTCGAGTTGCGACAGGTCATCGGACCTAGAGGTAGAGAAGATTTCCCGTCAGGGAAGTCTTCGAGTTGCGACAGATCATCGGACCCAGAGGTAGAGAAGATTTCCCGTCAGGGAAATCTTCGAGTTGCGACAGGTCATCGGACCTAGAGGTAGAGAAGATTTCCCGTCAGGGAAGTCTTCGAGTTGCGACAGATCATCGGACCCAGAGGTAGAGAAGATTTCCCGTCAGGGAAATCTTCGAGTTGCGACAGGTCATCAACAATTCCAGTGGGTGGAAAAAAACAAAGCTTCAGGCCTGATGGCCTTCAGCAAATCGAAGAATTGCTACGCAATTCTTCTCTTCCTCCAGGTCTGATGACCTCTCGGAACTCGAAGAACCCTTGCGGGTTCTTCTCCTTCTCGGGGTCTGATGACCTCTCGAATCTAAAAATCCATCAGGCTCTTCTGCGATTTACGGGCAAGGATCGCACTGACCGTCTTCCAGCTCTTTCGGGCAATCGGGGGCGGCGTCCGGTGTTCGTCAATCCAGTCATTGAGGAACCGGATCGTGACCGGATCGGACGGATATCCGCTTCCCAGTTCACCGTATTTCTTCGATAGAGTTGCAATGGCACGATCCCGTGTTACCTTGGCGATGATACTCGCCGCGGAGACAACAGGGAACTTTTCGTCGGCATGGTGCTCAGAGACGATCTCGCAGTGGTTGTCCAGGTGGCTTTTGACCATCTCGGCGTACCGGAAGATGTTCACATCGCAGGCATCGACGTAGGCGCAGTCTGGGGATAATTTCCGGATAACCTGCGCATGGGCCCGGGCAACCGCGGCGTTCATGGTCATCTCGGTACGGATCGCGTCGATCTCGTTTGCATCAAGCCGGACCGTGGCGACTTTACAGCACTTTTTTATCAGGGAATAGAGGCGTTCCCGCTCCTTGGCCGAAAGGAGCTTGGAGTCCTTCACCCCCAAGTCGTCGAGAGCATCTTCCGACGGCACAGCAACTGCCGCCACCACCATTGGGCCCAGTACCGAGCCCTTTCCCGCCTCGTCGACCCCGCAGATCACACCAACCGGTTGATGCGCAAAATATTTCAATGGCGATGATGGTAACCGGTAATCATGTATATTGTCATCGTGGGGCTTGGCGGGATCGGGAGAAACCTTGCCCGGCAGTCGGTAGAGCATGCACATACTGTCGTTGTCATCGACCAGGACGAGGCCCGGTGCAGCGAGCTGCTCGAGCACTACGATGTTATGGCCGTGACCGGCAACGCAACGGACAAGACCGTGCTTGAAGAGGCCGGCATTGACAGGGCGGACGCCCTCATCGCAACCACAAGCGACGACTCGGTCAACCTGATGACCTGCTGGCTTGCAAAGAAGTTCCGGGTCCCGAACGTGGTCGCCATTGTCAACCAGCCCTCCCACTCGGACTTCTTCAAGGAGGTTGGGGTGCGGATCAGCGAGAACCCGGACGAGCTTGTGGCAGCCCGGCTGTATTACTGGACCCAGAACCCGCAGCTCCAGCAGCTTGCGTCCATCCCCGGCGGAACCATCTTCGAGATCGTGGCGGAGGCAGGGGCACCCATAGTGGGTCACGAGATCCGCGAACTCAAGGTTAAGGACTTCGTCTTTATCGCGATCCGCAGGCAGGGGGGAGAACTGATCATCCCGAGCGGAAACGTGAAGATCCAGCCGGGCGATATCTTTACCGTATTCACGAAAAAAGAGGCCGAGGACGACTGCCTGCGGCTCCTCAACAAACAGCTTAAAAAATCAGCGGAGTGAGGCCGCAAGGGCCCCGAGTTCCAGCACCAGTTTCGGGTTCACCCGGATAATCTCTTTTATCAGGTTCAAGGTGGTGAACTCCGTCATATCGATCTTCGATACCGAGTGGATGATCTCGTTGAGTTTCTCATCGGGCTGTTTGATCAAATATTCCTTGATGTGGTAGTTGCGCTCGATCGTCTTCCCCATCTTGGAGGCACGCCATGCCTTGTCGTAGGCCATGAGGGCCTTCTTCGACACATCGCCCTTGCCGATGCAGTCCGCTGCGGTCTGTGCCGCAAGCTTCCCGGTGAACATCGCATTGTAAATCCCGCCACCGGTCAGGGGGTCGACAACGCGGGCAGCATCGCCGGTCAGCACCAGGCCGTCAGCAACCGTACATTCGAGCGGCCGGCACACCGAGACGCCACCCGGGATGTACTCAATGGTCTTTCCGTTCGGGAAGGTCTTTTTGACAAACTTGTCAAGATAGTCCTTGGCCCGGTGCCCTGTCCCGCTCTTCTTTCCGGAGATACCAATCCCGACATTCGCCGATCTGGGCCCCTTGGGGAAGACCCACAGGTAACCCTCCGGGGCAACCTCGTTACCGAGATAGAACACCGTAGATTCCGGGTCGATATCAATCCCGGTCATCACGTACTGGACGCCGCTCATGATCTCGCGGACCGGCACCGTGGTGTCGATCCCGCACCATTTCGCAAACTTCGACTCAACGCCGTCAGCAGCGACCACTACTTCTGCACGGACGCTGGTCACCTTGCCGGCGAAGTCGATTTTTGCGCCTTTTACCACGCCATTCTCCATGATGGGGGCTGCTGCACGGGATTTGACAGCAACATCCGCCCCGGCATCGGCAGCCCGCCAGACAAGTTCGCGATCGAAAACCTTCCGGTCAAGGACATACCCGACCTTGCCGCCGGCCATCTTCGAGGAGAGCTGCATGACGAATCCATCCGGAGCAACGATGGTCGCGCCGGTCATCTCCGCTGATATCCAGCAGGGGTCCGGCTCGATGAATTCCGTGAGCGCTTCCTTCCCTATCCCCTCTGCGCAGCGGACCGGTGCCCCGATAGCGGGACGCTTCTCGACAATGCAGGCTGATAGTCCTTTCTCAACGGCGGTCTGTGCTGCGAGTGCGCCGGCAGGCCCGCCACCGATGACAAGGACGTCATACCTGCTTTTCATGAACAACCTCCAGGGCCCCGAGCGGGCAGACCTTTGCACAGACTCCGCAGCTGGTGCAGTTCTCTTCAACGGACAGGTACGCATCGATCAGTTCAAGGGCGCCTTCCGGGCAGACCGAAACGCAACAACCGCAATATCCACAGATATCCCGATGTACTTTGAGCATTGAGAGATCATGTTGGTGTGCATCTTCCATTAATGTTTACGATATCCGCGAGGGGTGAACCGTCGAAGGATGCAGGGGAAAACGGGGGTCAGGATCACGGGGGGCGCGTAAAC